>JAKSDM010001410.1 GCA_022360135.1 Pseudanabaenales cyanobacterium
CGACTCGGGTTAGGGTCTTACCGGCTGACCCTGGGCAAGGCCGTTACTTTGTCCGAACTGACTTGCCGGATACCGCCAAAATCCCAGCCAGGGTGGAGGCGGTCAGCCAAACCACGCTTTCGACAGAGCTTGCCCAAGGCAACCATCGAGTCCGGACAGTTGAACATTTATTGGCGGCGCTGGCGGGCATGGGAATCGATAATGCTCGAATTGAGATCGATGGCCCAGAGACGCCGTTGTTAGATGGTTCCGCTCAATCTTGGGTGGAAGGGATTGTGGCGGCAGGGATAGCAATCCAGAAGGCTGAAAGGAGTGTGCGATCGCTGGCAGCTCCTGTCTTCGTCCAACAGGGAGACGCCTTTGTCAATGCGCTACCCGCTCCTAAAATCCGATTTAGCTATGGCATCGATTTTGATTTGCCCGCTATCGGCAATCAGTGGCATAGTTGGTCCCCTAGTCAGACTCCCTATCCAGATGTTGATTTCGCTACCCAGATTGCCCCCGCGCGCACTTTTGGGCTGGCTGACCAAATTGAGCATTTGCGCGCTAGCGGCTTGATCAAGGGAGGAAGTTTGGACAATGCGCTAGTTTGTAGTCAGTCAGGTTGGCTAAATCCGCCCTTGAGATTTCCAAATGAACCCGTCCGTCATAAACTCTTGGATCTAATGGGTGATCTGAGTTTATTGGGGACAGTTCCTGATATGCATGTCTTAGCTTACAAAGCAAGTCATCATCTCCATGTCCAATTAGCGAAAAAATTAGCGCTGGTGTTGTTGACTAGCTAGGATGTCGGTCTAAATGGGAGAATCATAGAAGTTTTGGGGATTTTGCCCTAATTGATGCTGGTTATTGAAACTGAACCTATGTCTACACTTGTTAACGGTAATTCATCCCATAGTCCGATTCAGGCTGCAGCGAATATTGACTGTACAGCTGTAAAAACAACCTTTAGTCTGGAGGAAATTCAACAGCTTCTGCCCCATCGTTATCCCTTTGCTTTAGTCGATCGGATCATTGACTATGTTCCAGGTAAGCGAGCAGTGGGATTGAAGAATGTCACCTTCAATGAACCCCATTTTCAAGGGCATTTTCCCGGCCGTCCGATCATGCCAGGGGTATTAATTGTAGAAGCAATGGCTCAAGTTGGCGGCATTGTTCTGACTCAAATGCCTGGAGTTGATGGTTTATGTATGTTTGCGGGCATTGACAAAGTTCGCTTTCGTCGTCCCGTTGTCCCTGGCGATCAATTGGTGATGATGGTGGAACTGCTTTCAGTCAAGCGGAACCGGTTCGGTAAAATGCAGGCTCGGGCTGAAGTCGATGGCCTTTTGGTGTCTGAAGGTGAACTAATGTTTTCTGTGGTGGATTAATTGTCTGAGTTCTTAGAGAGATTAGGTGACCGTGACGTGATGCTCTGGTCTCCGGAGGCGCATTTGACTACTCTGATTCATCCCACTGCTGTGATTCACCCTGGGGCCAACCTTCACCCTAGCGTCAAGGTTGGACCCTATGCTGTGATTGGCGAAAAGGTTACGGTAGGCGCTGAAACGGAGATTGGCCCCCATGTGGTCTTGGAAGGCCACACAGAAATTGGGGCGCGCAATCGCATTTTCCCAGGGGCCGCCATTGGTCTAGAGCCTCAAGACTTGAAATATGATGGCTCCCTGAGTCTGATTAAGATTGGCGATGGCAACCGGATTCGAGAATACGTCACGATCAATCGTCCGACGCGATTTGATGAGGTAACCCTGATCGGCAATAATAATCTGATCATGGCTTATGCTCATGTGGCTCACAATTGTGTCATTGAAGATCAAGTCATCATATCCAATGCAGTCGCTCTGGCGGGTCATATTCGGATTGAGTCCAATGCCAGGATTAGCGGCCTTGTAGGCGTTCATCAGTTTGTCCAGATCGGTCGCCTAGCGATTGTCGGCGGCATGACTCGGGTTGATCGAGATGTTCCACCCTACACCACAGTTGAGGGAAATCCTTCTCGGGTTCGCGGGTTGAATCGGATCGCGCTGCAACGGTCTGGATTGATGGAGGCGGAAGGGGGACGAATTTACCGCGAATTGAAACAGGCTTTTCGGCTGCTGTACCGTTCTGATTTCACCCTAACCGAAGCGTTGGAGCAACTCAATGATATTGCCGCTGAGAATGAGCATGTGCGGCATTTACAAAGGTTTCTGTGGGAATCCCAACAATCTGGACGGCGGGGCGTTATCCCTGGCTGTAAAATTTCTGGCTGGAACAATAAGGATGAGGATTGAGGGGTGGACACCCAAACATTGATACAACCGCCTGACAAAACTCGGGTGCGTGTCTTTATCAGTACTGGCGAAGTTGCGGGTGATCTGCAGGGTTCTATGCTGATACGAGCCCTGCGTGAACAAGCCGCTACTAGGCGGCTAGAGCTGGAGATACTGGCGATTGGGGGCGATCGTATGGCTAGCGAAGGCGCCACCCTGTTGGGCCATAGCCTGACCATTGGAGCGGTTGGGATCTTTGAATCCTGGCCTTATTTCATGCCTACGGTCCTAATGCAGCGGCGAGTCAAGCGATACTTGCGGCAGCATCCTCCCGACCTGGTAGTGCTGATTGACTACATGGGGCCAAACTTAGCCATGGGTAAGCATATCAGGCAGAGCTTGCCCCAGGTTCCGATGGTTTACTATATTGCTCCCCAACAATGGGTTTGGGGGGCATTTACCGCCAGAGATACGCGGCGGATTCTCAATGTGTCCGATCGACTGCTGGCGATTTTCCCGGAGGAAGCCCGCTACTACCAAGAGCAGGGCGGTCATGTGGTTTGGGTCGGCCATCCTTTGATCGATCGCATCCCCACTCCCCCTGATCGACTAACTGCTCGATCAAAACTGGGTATTCCGGCAGAGGCGACGGTTGTCACCCTGCTGCCTGCTTCTCGGCATCAAGAACTCAAATACTTGATGCCGACCATGTTTAAAGCCGCCCAACAAATTCAAGCTAAGATTCCTCAAGTCAGATTTTTGGCGCCTGTATCCCTGAAGCAGTTCCATGAACCTGTTGAGAAGGCGATTCAGCACTATGGCCTACAAGCCACTAGGCTGGAGGGACAATCCATAGACGCGATCGCGGCGGCCGACCTGGCTATTGCCAAGTGTGGCACCGTTAATCTAGAAATTGCCTTGATGAATGTGCCCCAGGTTGTAATGTATAAGCTCAATCCAATTAGCGCCTGGATCGCTTACTATTTGCTGAAGTTTTCCGCCCCGTTTATCTCTCCGGTCAATTTGACGGAGATGAAGCCAGTGGCGCCCGAGTTTATCCAATGGCATGCAACGCCGACGGCGATCGCAGAAGCGGCTCTGGAATTGCTCTTAAACGGAGATAAACGGCGGCAGATGTTAGCGGGTTATCAAAGCATGCGTCAGGCGTTAGGAGAAGAGGGGGTATGCGATCGGGCGGCTGAAGAAATTTTGGATTTGTTGTCCTCGGCCTCGGGTAGATGTTTTGACGGAGTATCCACTTAAGCCGGAGGGTTCTGGCTGGGCAAGAAGTCAGGAGTCAGAAGTTGGGAGTCTGCTAGATTCTGGATGCTAGATTCTGAGTTCTCGCTTGGAGATAATTTCCCACTTATTAAGTTGTTATCCCAAAACGATATAAAGATGAGCAGAATAGATCCGCTGAAAGCCTTGCTGGGCAATAATTTATTATCTTCGGCTTCAAATCCAGTTGGTATTACCCTTTAAACGTTTGAACGTTTGAACAAAATATCTAGCATAAAAAGCGTTTATTTTATTCGGTTCTCGGCTAATCTGGGTCAAAGTCTTAACGCCTTTTCCCCGGCAACTGGACAGCTAAGTTGAATGGTTTATTATTGGCGACTAACCAAGGCGTCAAGCATGGGTGATGTTAGGAGGAGATTGTGAACATTACCGAGTTATTTACTCAGGGCGGTATTGCCATGTGGCCACTGCTGTTCCTGTCGATTTTATCTGTAGGCACTATTTTTGAACGGATATGGTTTTGGTCCAGGATTTTGACCCGTGAGCGAGAGGTGGCGGGACGAGTGCTGGAGGCGGCCCGACGAGAATGGTTGGCGGCGACAGAAATTGCCCAGCGCTCCAGGCCGCTACCGATGGGACGCTTCCTCTACGCCGCCTTAAAGCTATCAGATCCTCACCCAGAGGTTTTTCGGCTAGCCTTAGAAACATCGGCTAACGAGGAGTTGACAACTATGCGACGGGGTGAAAAGGCCCTGGAAGCGGTTATCGCCCTATCTCCTCTACTGGGCTTGCTAGGCACCGTGGTGGGACTGATCAACTCTCTGGGATCTATTCAATTGAGTCAATTGGGAGGAGACGCTACCGCCGGGACTGCTCTGGGTATTGGCGAAGCCCTGATTAGCACCGCTGCTGGTTTAGTGATCGCTATCATCAGCATGGCTTTTTATCGGCTATTTCAGGGATTTGTGTTTGGTCAAGCCAAGGTTTTTCGGCAGTCAGGCAGTGAGTTAGAGTTGCTCTATCGACAAGCTTGGGCCTTTACTAAAGGCAAACCCAGCGTCATGAATAAGCCTGAGGCTAATATCAATAAACCTGAAGCCAAATAGTATTCGTCATATTGTCATGAAGCTAGAAATAGATTCTCCCGCTGAAGAGGTCCGAATAGAAATTATTCCTTTGATTGATGTTATTTTCTGCATTTTGACGTTTTTTATTCTGGCGGCGGTCGGTTTGACTCGTCAGCAGGCGATTAATCTGGATTTGCCAGCAGCTGATACGGGCTCTCCACTGCCAACAGAAGGCTCTTCCCAAGTCAACTCCAGGCTTTATGTCAGTATCGATGCGATTGGGCAGGTCTACATTGATCGACAACCGGTTAGCTTAGACCTGCTCTACGATGTCCTACTGCAGCATCAGCGGCTCTCGCCCAGTGGTTTAATTGTTTTGTATGCATCTAAAGATTCGCGCTACGAAGATGTGGTTCAGGTGTTAGACCTGCTGCGGTCCGTGGGAGGTAATCGAGTCGCTTTAGCGACTCTACCCTCCGCGTTTAATCAGTCCCTAGAAGAAGCGCTGATCGAGGAAACACCAGACAATTTACTCCAGGAAAATCTACAGTTTCCATTGAATGACGCTATCCCACCTAGCTCACCGGTCCCTTCAGAAGAGCCGTCTAATCTAACCCCTAACCCCCTTCCTTAGCTTCCCCTACTCTCCCTGCCTAATTTTTTCGCCTTGTACTTATGATCAGGTTTCGTTTGTTCGTAGAGCGATTACTCATCTAAGTGAGCTTGTATAGATTTGAGCAGGTCTTTAAATTTGAAGGGCTTAGTGATGTAATCGTTGGCTCCGTGACTGAGACTTTCCACCCGATCATTAACCCCATCGCGAGCAGTGACAATAATGATCAGGAGCTGATTCCCTTGACGCCGAATTTCCTCCAGCACAACCGAGCCATCCATGCCAGGCAAACCCAAATCTAGCAGCATCAAGTCAAAATTCCCAGTTAGCGCCATCTGTAAGGCTGTTTCTCCATCATTGCTGATGGCTGTTGTGAACCCTTGCTTTCTCAAGCCCTTTTCAATAAAGGCAGTGATTCGAGGTTCGTCCTCAGCAATCAAGATACGGTGCATTGAGGTCAAGAATAATAGCTGTAAGGATCAATCGAATACA
>JAKSDM010001218.1 GCA_022360135.1 Pseudanabaenales cyanobacterium
AAAGAGAGGATTCGCGTTTGTAGAAATGGAGGACGAATCCAAAGAAGATCTGGCGATTTCTGAACTTGATGGGGCGGAATGGTTAGGCCGGGAGCTACGGGTCAACAAAGCCAAGCCCAGGGAAAACAACCGCAGTAAATTCGTCAGAAATCCCCTTCCTTAGGCTTTCTTAAGCAATCAGTCCCTTGGGTTGAGAATTCCCTCAGAGAGAGAGTTCTGTAATTTTAACGCCCAAGGGTAAGCGCCTTGGTTCGAATCGTCCCTTTAGCTGGGGCTCCTTTTCTTATTACTAGTTTAGCCATACAGACAGATCTCGCTGCAATAAATCCTGCAGCTTGAGGATATCCCCATGATAATAATCGAGTAAGAGCTGACGATCGCTTGAGGAGAGAGGGGCGCTTTCTTTATCTTGTAAGTTTATTTCTATAATGCCCGAGCGTAGTTTCCGCCGCACGGCTTCTGGGAAGAATAATCGCAATGCGCTGGCGGCGAAAGAACGAACTGGATTTTTGGTTTTTATCAAAGTATTGAGCGTTTTATTTTTGGGGATTTTAGCCACCTGGGCTTTTGTCGCAGTATTGGGCGAAAAGGTGTCATCCACCCCAATAAAGCAATACATATCCTGCATCAATTTGACTGCATTCTCACAAAGTTCATGATAAAGATAGACTTTGACTGTATCTGGGCCAAATTCATCAAAATAGTGCTTGAGTTGATTGTGATAACGTCCTTTAAGCAAGGTGAAGGAACTCTCGGGACTGGACTTAACCTGCTCAGCCAGGCTGCGGGGTTTACCAATGGCGTCCCGCATGTGCATTAAATAATCGGAATAGGCGCGCTCAACTGGATTACGCAGAATAGCGATCAATTTAACCTGAGGCAGGTACTTTTTAATCCGAGGCGCTGATTCCTGATGGTGAAATAGATAGTTTGGCGAAGCTTCACCAATGGCAATTTCATGGGTAACGCCATTAAACAGCTGAGTATATTTTTCAAATGTATCAATTCTACCCCTGGGTCTTTCTCCTTTTTGAGAACGAACATCCTGCCAATCCCGTTCAAAAAAATTGGTCTCTTTCACAGAACTCATATACACCTGGGGATGCTGCTTAAGGTAGTTGTAAATTGAAGTTGTCCCTGCCTTCTGAACCCCAATGATGATGAAATTTGGTAGCTTCATATTATTGTCTTGGGATTAATTTTAATGTTTGGAATAGTTCAGGATTCAAATCAATAAGTCTATCAGTAAATGCCGCAATCCTAATATCAGAAAAAACAGGTCCCCCTGAAGTGAATACCCTTTAGCCAGACGAAATGATGACGAACGAGGTAGAGTTGAGGCAGGCTACAAAACAATCCTCATGCGTTGGTTACGCTTCCTACCCTTATTCATCGGCGTCATTTTCATCCTGGGAATGATGCTCTGGCTAGTGGATGCTTTGTCCAGGCTTTACTATGTGGTTGCGCTAGGGTCTCCTTTTTTAGCTAACCTTCTGCTACTGGTCTTAATTAGCCTATTAGTCGCCTCAATTGGGGTATTAGTTTACTATAGCCGCTTATTTCTACGGCCTCGTAAACAGCGGCGCAGTCGCCTTCTCAAACTTAAAGCGCCTAAGGATAAAACCGAGGCTGCAGAGGCGACTTTGCAAGCAGTGCGCCGTCAGTTGGATACAATCCAGGACACCATTGCCCGTCAGGCCCTACTTAATCGTTCCCGTCAGCTTGAAGAAAATTTGGCTCGCAAGCAATTTCGGGTGGTGGTGTTTGGCGCGGGTTCCGCTGGTAAAACCTCTCTGGTCAATGCCTTGATGGGGCGAATAGTCGGCCAGGTAGGGGCTCCAATGGGCACAACGACAGGGGGAGAAACTTACAGCTTGCAACTTCAGGGGCTGAATCGGGAAATTTGGCTGACGGATACCCCTGGCATTCTTGAAGCCGGTATCATCGGCACTGAACGAGAACAACAGGCTCGTCATCTGGCGACCGAGGCGGATTTACTGTTGTTTGTACTGGATACTGATCTGCGTCAATCGGAGTTCGCCCCTCTAAAAGCCTTGGTTGAGATTGGCAAGCGATCGCTGGTGATCCTGAATAAAACTGACCGCTACGCCGAAACCGACCAAGCCCAACTGTTGGCCCGGCTGCGGGAACGGTTACAGGGCGCAGTTGCGCCCCAAGACGTGGTTGCGGTTGCAGCCAATCCAGCTGCTGTCAGACTAGAGAGCGGCGATATTTTCCAACCTGAGCCAGACATTTTTGCCCTGATCCAGCGAATGGCGGAGGTGCTGCGGGCAGAAGGCGCCGATTTGATCGCTGACAATATCCTGCTGCAATCTCAGCGCTTGGGTGAGGAAGCCCGTCAGTTAATTGATGCTCAGCGCCGTCGTCAGGCGGACAAAATTGTCGAACGCTTTCAGTGGATTGGCGCCGGGGTGATTGCGGTTACCCCGTTACCTGGGGTAGATTTACTGGCGACCGCCGCCGTCAATGCTCAGATGGTGGTGGAACTTGGTCAAGCTTATAGTTGCGATATTACCCTGGCTGAAGGGCGAGAACTGGCCCTATCCTTGGCTAAAACCTTGACCAGTTTAGGGCTTGTCAAGGGAGCCATGCAACTCCTCTCCATTGGCCTGCAGACGAATGTCGCCACGGTTCTAGCTGGACGAGCCGTCCAGGCGGTCAGCGCCGCCTACCTGACCCGCATTGCCGGTAAGAGCTTCATTGAATATTTCCGCCAAAATCAGGATTGGGGAGATGGCGGCATGACCGAGGTTGTCCAGCGTCAGTTTGAATTAAATCGCCGGGATGAGTTTATCAAAGTCTTTGTGCAAGAAGCGATCGCAAAAGTTGTGACTCCCCTGGTGTCCGAGTCGGAAAGGGAAGAAGAGATGAGAGGATAAGGGGATGGGGAAATAAGGAAGATGGGGAAATAAGGAAGATGGGGGAGATGGAGGAGATGGAGTTATGTAACATCTGATGTATGGAGACATTGCATGCAACGTCTCTATGAGCCATTTACCCATCTACCCTTCACTAAAAACTACAGCAACAGGAAAACTAACAGGATTTGCTTGACCTATAGGGGCAGGAACCATCTCGCCTCGGAAATCTAAAATCTGTACGATTAATAGATAAGCGATCGCCAACATGAGTGAGAGAACGCCAGTTATAATTGCAACAATTTTCGAGCGGTCCATAGCGCTTTAAGAATGTTTGGGTAATTTTGTGATCAGATTATCTCTAGCCTGACACATAACTTCACAGTTTATGAATGTAGCTTCTTCCCTGCCAGTTGATCAGGTAGACGCGATAGAGCGTCCTATTGTTGTCCAGACCTATGGTCTGTGGAAGATCTATCGGACTGGATTTTGGCTGAATCAAAAAATTGTTTCCCTGAAAGACTGCTCCTTAAGGGTTTACCAGGGAGAAACATTTGGTCTGCTGGGTCCTAATGGGGCCGGTAAGACAACCTTGCTGAAGATCTTATTAGGCATCACTCATCCCACCAGCGGACGAGCCGTGTTGCTCAATCAGCCAATCGGCGATCACGATGTTAAACAACGGATTGGCTACTTACCTGAGAACCCCTATTTTTATGATTACCTGACGGGGTGGGAATTTCTCAGGTACACCGCCGGATTATTTGGTATTTCTGGTGCGGTGCAGCGCCAACACATTGCAGAGTTGTTAGAGCGGGTGGGATTGTCCCATGCTGCTGCTCGCAAGAAACAGCTCCGTCAATATTCCAAGGGAATGCTGCAACGCATTGGGATGGCGCAAGCCTTGATTAACAATCCCGAGGTTGTGTTCCTAGACGAACCGATGTCGGGGTTGGATCCGATGGGTCGGTTTCAGGTGCGGGAGATTATTCTCTCCCTCAAAGCTGAAGGAAAAACTATTTTCTTCAACAGCCATGTCCTGTCGGATGTGGAGATGATTTGCGATCGCATCGCTATCCTCGATCAGGGAGAACTGATCTGCATTGGCGCTATGACGGAATTATTAGGCGCCCCTGACCATTACTTTGTAAAAGGTCGAGGCGGCAGCCTGGATGTGTTGAAAAAATGGATGATTAATCTGGAGTTCCAAGGTGGGTTTTGGCAGGGGCGGCTTCAAGGGGATCCCTTCGACTTCCTCTCCAGTGTGCGCCTTATGGGGGGTAAAATTGTAAATCTGCGACTCTCCCGTCCCAGCCTGGAAGAGTTCTTTATGGAACAGATTAATCGGCGCCGGGCTAGCGAGATGTCTTCGAAGAAATCTTGAGAGTCTATAGGGATGGGGGATGGGGGGGATGGGGAGGATGGGGAGGATGGGGAGGATGGGAGAAATAAGTCTGATCAACCCAGGTGCGAAAATTTCATCATGCAGACCCAAATCGCTAAGGCTTAATGAAGTTCCTTAAAGTCTTCGCCAAACTTTAATTTTCAACTTGTTGTACTGAACAGAACACCTGAGTCAACTCTTTTTTTACCTCCCCATCTTCGAATGGCACTGAAATAAGCCATGTGGGCAATGCCCACCCTACGGAATATCTCTTTTTTTACCTCCCCATCCCCCCATCTCCCCCATCCCCCCCATCTTCCCCATCTTCCCCATCTTCCCCATCTTCCCCATCTCCCCCATCTCCCCCCTCCCCCCATCTCCCCGACACGACATGTCTCGCCTCTACATCTGCTCCTCCCTCCTTCCCCCTCTCCCTCCTTCCCTCCCCTGCCTTATGTCCTCCTGTGGACTTAGTCCTTCTTGCAATATTATGAATAGGAGGGTGGGTTGGAAATGGTGAAATCCTACTTTCCCACTGAGGTGGCTCAATTATCTACAGTTTTCAATAAATTGCAGGGGCAGTTGCGCGATCGCTGGGTGTCCATTGATCACTTTGACGAGTGCGATCGCCAAATTCTTGTCGTCCCTTCCCTCAGTCTTGATCAGCAAGAGCTGAAGAAAATTGAAGGGGTTCACTACTATGAAGAACGCCTGCTGGTTTCTATCATTCGCTTACGTAACCCCCGCACTCAATTGGTCTATGTCACCTCTCAACCCCTCCACCCCAGCATTATTGACTACTATCTGGAACTACTGCCGGGGATTCCTAGCTCCCATGCCCGCGATCGCTTGAGGCTGTTTTCTACCTATGATTCTTCTGAGAAACCCCTGACTCAAAAAATCTTAGAGCGCCCCCGGTTGATTCAGCGAATGCGGCAGACATTGAAGCCGCAGGCAGCCTATATGATCTGCTACAATTCCACCGCTTTAGAGCGGGAGTTATCGGTCAAGCTCGATATTCCCCTGCTAGCGCTTGATCCTGAGTTGCTGTATTGGGGCACTAAGAGCGGCAGTCGGCAGATCTTTGCAGAGTGCGGCATCCCCCATCCAGATGGGAGTGAACTAACCGACAACAGCAATGATCTGGCCGTGGCGGCGGCAGAACTTTGGGAGCGCCAGCCAAGGTTACAACGGATGGTGATTAAGCTGAATGAAGGCTTTTCTGGGGAGGGAAACGCCTTGCTAGACTTATCCCCCCTAGAGGGGTTTGCGCCCGGAAACGCTTCCCATCGGGAACGGGTGAGGGCGATTTGCGATTACTTCCCGCATCTACGGTTTCAATGTTCGACAGAAATCTGGGATCACTTCCAATGTCGTATCCATGAGTTAGGGGCGATCGCCGAGGCCTTTGTGGAAGGGAGCAACAAGCGTTCACCCAGCGTTCAGGGAAGGATTACGCCATTCGGTAAAGTCGAAATACTATCAACCCACGACCAGGTCTTAGGCGGGCTCGATAGTCAAATTTTCTTGGGCTGTGTTTTTCCAGCCGATGAAACCTATCGTCTGCAACTTCAAGCAATAGGCCGCAAAGTAGGGCTAAATTTAGCCCAAAAGGGGGCGTTAGAGCGTTATAGCGTAGATTTTATCGCCGTTCCTCAGCCCTCTGAAGCAGAATTTCCCTGGGCTCTACACGCCATTGAAATTAATCTCCGCAAAGGGGGGACAACTCATCCTTTCATGGCCCTTAAACTATTAATTGGAGGATGCTTAAATCCCAATGACGGCATGTTTTACAGTTCCCATGGGCAAGCAAAATTTTATCGCGCCTCAGACAACGTGCAACATGAATCCTATCGGGGATTGCTGCCCGATGATTTAATGGATATCATCGTCAGTCGGCAGTTGCACTTTAATGCCAGTGCTGGCGTTGGCGCCGCCTTTCACTTGATCGGCTGTCTCTCAGAATACGGCAAACTCGGCCTCACCAGCATTGGCAACACGCCCCAAGAAGCCGAGGAAATTTATAACAGCGTGATTGACGCCCTGGATGAGGCGACCAGTTAATCTCAATCATGGCGATCCGGAACTCTAGCTGATCAGGGAGAATAGGGGGCGATCGCCAAACCGGGTATCGCCCCCTATTCCATCGTCTGAACGGCCTCGACTAGGGGGTTCATATTCCTCAGCAATGAATTCAGGTTTCACTCCAAGGTCCTTCCCCCTGTTGACCTCAGCGTCAAGGAGATGGGTCGACCCCAGAACAACTATTCCTAAAGTGAAGCTAAGAAGCACATTCATAGTCCCTCCAGTTGCAAACAGCAAAACTTGATCAAGATGCAACCCGGAGTAAGAGGGTTATGAGGATAATCCAACCATAACACTCCTGATAGTAATAATTTAACTCGGTAGAGAATAACACCCATCAGTCAGCTGACACAAATCAAACTGTCACATCAAACTGTCCTGCATCAATCAGATTTGCGGTTATTGAGTAGACTGTGACTGATCAAACTGTCACATCATTAGCCTGTGTGGGCATTATCCACACTACACTATGTCTGTCCTATTCCAGGCAGATCTGCAGTCAGTCATCTATCAGTCTTCGAACTCCCCATATTCGAACAGGTTTCCGCCCCATCCGGATGGTCATCTGGATGGATGACAAAATAGTCTGTCAGCCAATCACATCCTCTGCTAATCAGGGCTTCGAGATCCTCAAGCCGCCAGAGTTTGATCTGACCACTGCCTGCCGCCACAGCAATATACTGCCCATCTGGACTAAAACTCACACTAAACGCACCTGCTTGATGCCCTTCAAACTGGGCAATCTGCTGTCCTGACTGGGTCCAAAGGATGACACTTCCATCTCGTCCGGCGGTTGCCAGATATTGACCCTCGGGACTGAAGCCTACCCAGCTCACCCGCAAACGATGACCATTAAATTCCTCAGTCTGTCTAACTTCTAAATCTTCGGTTAAATTCCATAGTCTGGCGGCGCCATCTCGTCCGGCGGTAGCTAATTGCTTCCCATCGGGACCAAAGCTAACCCACAAGACCCCACCATCATGGGCCTTAACCTTAGCCGCCTGTCGTTGTCTGGAAAGATGCCAAAGGCGAACAGAGCCATCGTCGCTGGCTGTTGCCAGATACTTGCCATCGGGACTGAAGCTGGTGCTGTAAACACTGTCTTCATGACCCTTAAATTCAGCAATTTTTCGACCGGAAAGATCCCACAAAGTGACCATGCCATCCCCACTAGCCGTCGCAAACTGATCGCCATCGGGACTAAAACTGACATGATTCACTTGAATTGGGCGGCTTGAATCATAGCCTAGCGGTTTACGACTTTCTAATTCCAGAACCTTCTCACCTGATAGGCTCCACAATCTGACACCGCCGTCCTGCCCTACCGTCGCTAAAAGCTGTCCATCAGGACTAAAGCTGACCCAGTAAATATCGCCCCATTGGTGTTTAAATTCAGCTCGCTTTTGCGGTTCCGCACCCAAGGCGGCCAGTGACTTTCCTGATATATCCCAAAGATAAGCTCTACTATCTCCGCCTGAGGTGACGAGGGTTTGACCATCGGGGCTGAAATTTACGCTCCAAGCGAAACTCTCATGACCTTGCCAGTAGGCGTATTCTCGTCTGGACATATCCCAAAGTCGAACAATGCCATTGATGTCGCCAGTTACCAGGTACTGACCATCTGGACTGAAATCCACGCTCCAGACATCCTTAGTATGGCCATTCAATTGAGCTAACGCCTGAACCCGCTCGGCCCCCCTGAGCTGCCAAAGTCGGACTACGCCATCCTTCCCCACCGAGACAAATTGTCCCCCATCGGGGCTAAACCGAACACTGGCGACGTCTCCCTGATGATGGCCGCTCAGCTCAAATATCTGTTCCCCCGCTAAGCTCCAGAGTCGAACTGTACTATCCTCACCTGCTGTAGCGATGTGCTGGCCATCTGGGCTCCAACTGAGGCCAAGTACGCTGCCCTGATGTCCCGTAAATTCAGCCAATTGCTGTCCTAAAAGGCCCCAAACCCTAACCAAGCCATCGTTCCCGGTTGTAGCGAGAGATTGGCCATCCGGGCTAAAACTAATTCCAGTGGCGCCCGCGCCGTCCACTGTTCCGCTGGGGTGGGCTTGCCACTGCGCTATCAGTTGGCCTGAGAGTTCCCAAAGCCGCGCCTTACCATCCACCCCTGTAGTTGCCAAGAATTGGCTATCTGGACTGAAACTAATGCTGGCGACGCCATCCGGATGAGCCTCCCATTTGGTCAATCTTTGGCCGGATAAATTCGAAATTTGTACGCTGCCGTCTGCACTGGCTGAGGCGACGAATCGATTATTTGGACTGAAACTCACACTCCAGACCAAGTTTTGATGGCCGCTTAGCTCGGCTTTTATCTGTCCTGAGCGGTCCCAAAGTTTGACCGTACCATCGGCGCCTGCTGTCGCGAATAATTCTCCATCTGGGCTAAAGCTGACCCACAGGACCCGCTTTTGCTCACTATCAAACCAATTTTTTTCGTGGATGCTATAGACAATCTTCTGCAGGGCCCAAACTGGACTGGTGGCGGGATAGGGGGCGGAGAAG
>JAKSDM010000061.1 GCA_022360135.1 Pseudanabaenales cyanobacterium
AAGCGTCTGCTTGGCTCGGTCTTAGTGCTGATGCTAACTAGTTTCCTCACGTTTGAGCTGATTTATTTAGCGCCTGGAGATCCAGCAACTGTAATTCTGATGCAGCGGTTAGGGCGATTGCCCAACCCCGAAGAAGTTGCCCGGATAGAAGCTGAGTATGGTTTAGATCGCTCACCTCTCAGACAATACGTTAACTGGACAAGTCAAGCGATTCGAGGAAATTTTGGCTACTCCATGCGATCGAGTAGGCCTGTCGTACAAGAGTTGAGAACGAGGCTGAGTCCGACTCTCCTGCTTGCGGGGGCGACAACCCTATTCACGCTTTTAATTGGCGTTCCGATCGGATTTCTAGCAGCAATACGGGAAAATTCAGTCTGGGATCATCTGACTCGTTCCTTTGCCTTGTTAGGGGTTTCTATTCCAGATTTCTGGCTGGCGTTCCTGCTGATTCTAGTTTTCTCCATCGGTCTGCGCTGGTTGCCTACCCATGGCTTAGATGGCGCTAAAAGCCTAATCTTACCAGTTATCTCTCTAGGGGTCGCCAATGCCGCCCGCTTGAGTCGCTTAACCCGCTCCTATTTGCTAGAAGTTAAATTTCAAGATTATATCCGGACGGCCAGAGCCAAAAGCTTGCAGGAATGGCAGATTTGGTGGCGACATGCGTTACCCAATATCATGATTCCTCTGCTCACCCTAACGGTGAATCAATTTAGTGAGATCGCCGCTGGCTCTGTTGTGATTGAAACGCTGTTTGCTTTACCTGGAATAGGTCAATTTTATGTTGTCTCCGTTCGCTATAACGATATTCCTGTCATTCAAGCGACAGTTTTACTGATTTCTACAACGTTTATTCTGATGAATCTACTCACCGATATTGCCTATGTTTTGCTTGATCCCCGCATCCGTCTGGAGTAGCTGTCATGCAAGGATTAAAGATAGGTGACTGGATACGGCGGAACGGGTTCTCGGCGATCGGCATTGGACTCGCTCTGCTGGTTATTGCCGGGAGTCTATTAGCCCCTGTGTTGGCCCCCGCTGCCCCTGATGCTCAAGATCTCGATACTGGCTTAACCCTGCCATCTTTTAAACATCTCCTTGGCACCGATCAGCTGGGACGCGATATTCTCAGTCGGGTGATGTGGGCTGGGCGAATTTCCATCACTATTACCGCCATTGTGCTGCTGCTGAGTCTAATCCTAGGAGGCTCAATGGGCATGCTTGCAGGTTATCTAGGCGGGTGGACCGATCAGATCTGCATGCGCCTTGTCGATCTCTTGCTATCAGTTCCCACCTTCATCCTGGCATTAGCCTTAATTGGCGCCTTGGGTTTGGGGTTGCAAAACTTGGTTCTGGCGCTTGCTGTCTCTTCGTTCCCTGCCTATGCGCGGCTTGTTCGCAGTCAGGTTCTAGCGATCAAACATCGTGAATTTATTCTGGCGGCGGAAGCACTGGGTGGAGGCGCCCTGTATGTTCTGAGCCGTCATTATTTGCCTGCGATCATGGGTGCTGTGATGGTGCAATTAAGCTTAAATGCAGGAACTGTCATTCTGGCAATTGCCGGACTTAGTTTTATTGGGCTGGGCGTTCAGCCTCCTCTACCGGAGTGGGGCGCCATGCTCGTGGATGCCCGCCCCTTTATGCAAGTGGCGCCCCATCTGGTTCTAGCCCCAGGTTTAGCAATTTTGTTTACAGTATTTGGGTTCAATGCTTTAGGCGAAGCATTGGAAAGCTGGCTTGATCCACGCCGACATAATCGAGTTAACTGAGCGAAACCATCAAAGAGGGAACCATGAATCAGCCCAATTCCCCGATAAACCCGAATGAAATGATCTTAAAAGCCGATCAAAAATCTTCTTTGCAATCAACCCACACCATTGATTGGCGACATTGGTTAGATCGTTGGGACGCCCAGCAAACAGGCTATTTGCCTTACCGTGAAGCTCGTTTTAACGCCATGCTTGATGTGTTAGAGGCGCTGATGCCTGAAGAGTTTATCGCCATTGATCTGGCCTGTGGTCCTGGTTCGATCAGTCAACGTCTACTCACTCGCTTTTCTAAAGCGAGCTGTATTGCAATTGATCTCGATCCAGTGCTCCTGACTATGGGACAGGCTGTCCTGGGTGATATGGCGGGGCGCCTCCGTTGGATAGAGGCGGATCTAATGACGATCGATTTAATTTCCCAGGTTGGTGAACCTCAAGTTGACGCTGTGCTATCGACCACAGCCCTACACTGGCTGCCAACCGCTCGACTTCTGCAAATTTATCAACAGTTGGGAGGCTGGGTTCGTCCTGGCGGGGTCGTGCTTAATGGCGACAATATTCCGTTTGCCCCCCATTTGTCAACGTTTCAAACCGTCGCCAATGCAATGTCTCAACAGCGACAAAAAGGGGTGTTTGGGTTACAAGGTATGGAAGACTGGGAGCATTGGTGGCAGTCTTTAGCCCAGGAACCGGGGATGAAAGCGTTGCTTGAGGAACGCGATCGTCGCTTTGTCTGGAGAGGCGCCGAAGAACATCCAATTTGTGAATTGCATGAAGCTGGACTGCGCGATGCCGGTTTTCAAGAGGTGAGTGTGATCTGGCAGCACATGGATGACCGGGTTCTGATGGCTGTGCGCTGAGGATAGCAATAGACCTGTCCAAAATATATTGAAGTACCTGTGCATTGAAAATTTCAATGAGACCAAGTGTCATTCCGAACTTGGCGAGGAATCTCAATTTCCCGTTAAAGTCTGAGATGTCTCGATGCCGCTTCGCTCCACTCGACATGACATTCTGTGGTTACTGCGTATCGACTTTGTAATTAATTTTGCCTACCTATTTAACTGATTGATCAGAAAGTAACATGAATAAAAGATATCTATGGATCTAATCAAAATCCTTATCAACCCGGAGGCTGAACAGAAAGTATCTGTATCTTTATTTACAGATGATGTCTTCTCTGCCTCGATTAAATAGGGCAAATCGATAGGAGCTGCCCTAGTCATGACGCCTTACACCATCTGGCTCAAAAGATTTTCTCTAATCTGCGCGATCGCGCTTTCCCCTGTCTTCATTGCATCTTGTTCAGCCCCGTCTGACGGCGAAGTCTCAGGGGATACGTCCACCAATACCGCCAGCGCATCTAATGGCGAGGTTATCCGAATCTCTATTGGCACTCAAGATCAGGTAATTAATACTGCCGTTGGGGGGGCAACCGTGCGAGAGCTAGGTCTGTTAGAAAAGCATCTTCCCAAGACCGGAAAGTATGAAGGGGTAGAGTACAAAATTGAATGGTCTAGCTATACCTCCGGTCCTCCAATTACCAATAAAATGCTCGCTGATCAGATTGATATTGGCTTGATGGGAGATTTCCCCGCCGTGATCAATTTGATTAAGTTCCAAGAAGAGGGGGGCGATGTCGCCTCAACCTTTATTGGCACGCTAGCCTACAGCCCCAACGGGGCAGGGAATGCGGTGGTTGTCCCTAAAGATAGTGAAGCCACTTCTCTGGCTGATCTTAAAGGCGGCTCTGTGTCAGTCCCCTTCGGCTCTGCAGCCCACGGCATGCTCCTAAAGGCCCTGAGTGACGCTGGCATCAATCCAGAAACAGATGTAAAACTGATCAGTCAAGCGCCCGAAGTCGGCGGTACTAGCTTGCGGACAGGGCAGATCGACGCCCACGCTGATTTCGTTCCCTTTGGAGAATTGTTTCCCTACCGAGGCTTTGCCAAAAAGATTTTTGACGGCGCCCAGACAGGGGTTCCGACTCTTCATGGCATTGTCGTTCGCTCCGATTTTGCAGACGCCTATCCCGAAATTATTCAGGCTTACCTGAAAGCAGTCTTGGAAGCGAACCAAATCTTTCAAGAGAAGCCGGAAGAAATTTCCGCCCAGATTGAAGCATGGTCTGGGATTGAGAAAGAAGTGGTCTACATGTTCTTAGGGCCATCCGGTCTGCAACCGATTAATCCCACCATTGGCGACGTTCAGTTAGAGGCGCTGAAAAACAGCATCGCCACCCTAATCAGCCTGGGTAAGATTAAATCGCCAGTCAACCCTAACGATGTGACTCAGTGGGTGGATGAAAGCTATCTGCAACAGGCGATAGAACAGATGGGGCTAGACTATGACGAGGTGATTGAAGCCGGTGAAAACTATGTAATCACAGGGAACGACGCCTTGACCAACGAGTCCATTGAAGACCCCAAGATGGCGGCGCAGCTTTGGATTCAAGCCGAGCCGACGGTGACAAACTTTGCCTCGATTCCCAATATGATTAAACGGCTTAATCAGTTGCAGGCCGATGGCCAAGCGGCTGATGTGATCTTTGTGCACGATCGCAACAAGGGATGGAAGCTCTTTGCCGAGAACTCTTACTACGTAACCAATGGCGATCAAGTGTCAGCCTTTTTGCTCGAAGCAGACGCCAAAAAATTCGCTGCTGAGTCAGGCGGTCAGGTAACCACATTCAAGAGTCTACTACAGACCTATGCCAGTATCCCTCAGCCCGCACAGATGAGCCGGTTGACGATAGACAGTTTGCGTCAAGCGCTTCAATCTGCTGTCCCTGCTTTCGCAGGGTAGGGTTAGTCCACAGGTGAAATTTTCACGCCCATTAGTCACTAATCCAGACTCTTCCTTACTCCCTTCCCTAGCCCCTCACTATGTCAAGAATCCTCCCTCAAACCCGGATTCGCGCTAACCTCCAGATTCCTGTGGCGAAGCTATCGCTAACCTTGCAAGCCCTTTTCCTCTCTGGTCGTTCCGCTAGGCGCTTTTTGGCGTTGGCGCTGTTTTTTGGCGTCTGGCAGGTGTTGTGTGTAATTGGCTTCAAGTTTTTTATTAACTTTCAGCTGGTACCCTCACCGTGGGAGGTCTTGCAGGCCACCTTAGATTTCTTCCTGAGTGATCCGGGGGTGCATATCCGCTCCAGTATCACGCGGGTGCTGGTGGGGTTTGCCGTCGCCTCGGTTCTAGGCGTTGTTTTGGGTATCTTGATCGGTTGGTTTCAAATTGTTGAAGACCTGTTGATGCCGCCACTAGAGCTACTTAGGCCAATTCCTGCCGTGGCCTGGATCCCGTTGGCGATTTTGATGTTCCCCACTGCTGAAACGGGAATGATTTATATCACCTTTATTGGCGCCTTCTTCCCTGTGTTAATCAGCACTATTCGAGCGGTTGAAAACATTCTGCATGACATTGTGCTGATTCGGGTGGGGCAATGTTTGGGGGCGAATCAGTGGCATGTCTTTAAGCATATTGTGATACCAGGCGCCCTGCCCGGTATCGCCAGCGGTTTGACCATCGGCATGGGAAATGCCTGGTTTTGTTTAGTCACCGCCGAGATTTTAGCCGGTCGGTATGGGGTGGGCTACATCACCTGGGAATCTTATGTGATTTCAAATTATCCCCCAATTGTGATGGGGATGTTGTTAATTGGGTTGATGGGGGCCTTAAGCTCTTGGGCGGTTGGGCGTGGTACAGGGGCGTTAATGCCCTGGCGCGTAATTAAAAAGCAGGATGTTTAATATAAATCAGGAGCCGCGCCTGTGATCCAAGAAACTTTAATTGCTTCATCCCTTGTAGAAAGCCCCAATAAAGGAGCCGTCAATGTCGAAGGCGTCTCAATGATTTTTAGCCGTCGGGGCCATACCACCCAAGTCTTAGACTCGGTCAATTTGCAGATT
>JAKSDM010001583.1 GCA_022360135.1 Pseudanabaenales cyanobacterium
CAGGCGCTAATGGGCTTGCTAGAGCATAGGCCAACCTTGATTTTCTTAGATTTGGCTATGCCCATTGTCAACGGCTACGAACTCTGTGCTCAAATCCGCCGGGTTTCAACTTTCAAAAACACACCCATTATTATTGTCAGCAGTAATGACGGTGTTGTAGACCGGATACAAGCCAAGAATGTGGGCGCCTCGGATTTTTTGGCGAAGCCTATTAGGCTGAAGAATGTGCAGGCAATTCTGCAGCGTCATATTTCTCGGTAAGGAACTTATCGATGCTTAAAGATCCTCCTCCCTCCTCCCTGCCCAATTATGTGTGGACGTTATAGCCAGACCCAATCAGGAAAAACGATCGCTGAGGCATTTCAGCTAGAAGCAGCGCCAGAACTCATTCCTCACTACAACATTGCTCCTACTCAGAACGTGTCTACGGTAATGGTCACCCCTAAGCAGCTCAGCCGTCAGCATCATCTGTTGCGTTGGGGGCTGATTCCTAGTTGGGCTAAGGACAAAGCGATAGGTAATCGGCTGATCAATGCCCGGGCCGAGACCGTTGCCGATAAACCATCGTTTCGGGCAGCCCTCAAACGCAGACGTTGTCTGATTGTCGCCGATGGTTTCTATGAATGGCGGCGATCAGAGTCGTCTAAGCACAAGCAACCCTTTTATTTTCACATGCGCGATCGCCCAAGCGCTGACGGGTCAGTTGGTATGCCCTTCGCGTTCGCTGGCCTCTGGGAACATTGGCAAGATTCGGCGGGAGAGATCATCAACTCTTGCGTCATCCTGACCACGGTAGCCAACGAATTGCTCAGAACTATCCATATCCGCATGCCTGTGATCTTGGATCCGGCTGATTACGACCTGTGGTTGGATCCGACAGTCCAGGAAGCAAGCGCTTTGCAACCTTTACTGCAGCCCTACGCGGCAGCGAAAATGATATCCTATCCGGTTAGTACTCAAGTCAATAGCCCTAAAAACGACTATCCAGAGTGTATCGAGCCGGTTGAGGCGTGAACAGAAGCGGGCGCAAATCGAAGTTTTTGCAGCAGGTTGAGGCGGGTTGGCGGGCGATCGCCCTCAACCTGCTGCATCACTATTCCCACCACCCACCCTCACAACTCAGGCTGAGCGCCCAACGTTTGCTTTGCCATACGCTCTTCCAACACTTATGTGAGCAGCAAGGACTCGCAGTGGAGTCCTACCTTCCTCAGTCCGCTATTCCTAACGTCTGTCCCTTTCTCCCCCAGGGCGAGGGACTAGGGGGGAGGGGCGAACTCACTGACTCTCTACAGCAGCTTTTCCACTCCCTAAAGGGGCTCACTGCCGAAAGTTTAGGACGCGCCTATGAACACTGCCTCGGTCTAAATCTGTCAACAACCGAAGTCAAGACCAATCGCAAAAAGATCGGAGGCGTCTATTACACCCCCACCGCCATCGTTGATCAGATGGTTCGAGATACGGTGGGGAAGCGCTTGGCTGAGTCAGGGAACGGTCTAACAGAGAAGCTAACACTCCGCATTCTTGACCCTGCCTGTGGGTCAGGTATTTTTCTGCTGCGAGCCTATCACTATTTATTAGATTGGTATCGCGATCGCTACCTAACAGCAGGCAGCAGAAACTCTTCCCACCTGGTCCAACGGTCTGACGGAACATGGCGGCTTACCTTGACAGCTCGCCAACGCATTCTCCTCAACCATATCCACGGGGTCGACATTGATCCCCAAGCCGTTGAAATCACTCGCCTCTCCCTCTGGCTGAAACTCTTGGAAGAAGGGGCTGGACACCCCTTATCCGCAGCCATTGACTGGAACCGAAATATTCGATGCGGCAATGCCTTGATTGATTCCGAAGCAGGTTGCCCGCCACCCTCTGATGGCGGGGCCTATCCATCCAACACCCCATTCAACTGGAGTTTCGCTTTTCCCAACGCGATGCAATCAGGCGGATTCGACGTAGTCCTCAGCAATCCCCCCTACATCGACTCCGAAACCATGGCCGCCACCCTGCCTACCTGGAGAAATTATTGCAAGATCCACTATCGCACTGCTACTGGCAACTGGGACTTATTCTGCATTTTTATCGAAAAAGGTCTCGACCTTTGCAAACCCGGCGGCTTAGTTAGCATGATCGTACCCAACAAACTCGCCTCAGCCCACTATGCTATCCAGACGCGGGCGCTGCTAGCCGTGGAAAATCAGCTGCAGTCTATCTCCGATTATTCCAGCTCGGGCGTCTTTGCCGTCGCCGTTTACCCCCTGGTGTATGTAGCCGCGAAGACTCCCCCTAGCGCGATCGCCACCGTTCGTTATCCGGCGGGCTCATTACCTTACTTACCCCACTTCACCCAGCCAGAAACCCCCTGGCCGCTCTGTCCTAATCTCGAAGCGCTCAAGTTGACAACGCGACTGCGACAGGAATTTTCCAATCTGGCGAACATGGCTCAAGTCGTGGGGGCCGCTTCCGTGGCGGATGCCTACCAAATCCAATCTTTGATTCAGGAACAGCCCATCCCGCAACCCGGCGATTTGCGCTTGGTTAACAGTGGCACGATTGACCGCTATTGGCTACTGTGGGGTATTAAGTCCTGTCGGTATTTGGGATTTTCCTATCGACACCCAATCATTCCCAGTAACCTCAGGAGTCAACTTTCCAAACGGCGAGAAGAACAGGCCAGTCAGCCTAAAATTATGGTGGCTGGGCTAACAAAACACCTGGAATGCGCCCTGGATCCGATTGGGGCAGTCCTGGCTGGAAAATCCACCTCCCTAGTTCTGGCTGAAAAGCACCTCGCTTTCTTACTGGGTGTGCTTAATAGCAAGCTGATGCGGTTTTACGTAACCCAGGTATTTGGGGGAAATAGTTTACAGGGGGGCTATCTTCGTATCGGTCCACCCCAACTCCGGCAGCTTCCCATTCCGGCTATCTCGTCTCTCCCTTCAACCCATAACTGCCGTTACCAACAGTTGGTCTCCTTAGTTAAACAAATGCAGAGTCTTGATCATTCAGAAGGCGTTACTGTCCCCGCTGATCAACCCAAAATGGCCGCTCTTGATGCTGAGATTGACCCCATTGTCTATGCCCTATATGGTTTATCTCAAACAGAAATTGAAGTGGTAGAGGCCAATAATAGGATGGGTTTGGGTGCTTAACCCAACTTACGAAGAATTCGCGATCGGATAAAAATTACCCTAAAAATTACCCTCAAGGGTACTATTCAATCCCGAGAGAACGTTTGACGATAGTAGATTGGCATACCAGATTAGTTTATTAAGTCAATAATCTCTCGTACAGCTCAACTTGCTAACCTGGGCTCCCCAGGTCCTGCAACCATGCTGTAGAGTTCTCGGGATATGCTGCAAGCCGAACAGACGCTTCAAAATCGCTATCAGCTCAGGCGCAGGTTAAGCCAGAGGGCTGGCCGTCAGACTTGGCTGGCGGAAGACTCAACTACGCAACCCGAGAAGCTGGTGGTCGTCAAACTGCTGACCTTTAGCGATCAGGTGCAGTGGGACAATCTACGGCTGTTTGAGCGAGAAGCCCAGGTGCTTAGACAGCTAAAGCACCCTCGCATACCCAAATATCACGACTATTTCTGTATTGATGACCAGGTGCTTTGGTTCGGGTTGGTTCAGGAATATATTCCAGGTTGGTCGCTGAAGGAATTACTGGCTCAGGGCGAAATATTCACAGAAACAGACGGCCATGCTATGGCCAAACAGCTCCTAGATATTTTAATTTATTTACATGAATTGAATCCACCCGTATTGCACCGAGACATCAAACCCAGCAATGTGATCTGGGGTAAAGATCGCCGCCTCTACCTGATTGATTTTGGCGCTGTGCAAGACCGCGCCGCCCATGAGGGCGCGACCTTCACCGTGGTGGGAACCTATGGCTACGCACCCCTCGAACAATTTGGCGGTCGGGCGACGCCAGCCTCCGACCTCTACGCCTTAGGGGCTACTCTGATCCATGTGCTTACGGGGATCGCTCCTGCTGACCTGCCACAGAAGGATTCCCACCTTCAATTCGCCAATCAAGTGAAACTTCATCCTGGCTTTGTCCGATGGTTGGGGCGGCTTACAGACCCCAACCTGGAAAAACGCTTTAGCATGGCGCGTCAAGCCCTCGAAACCCTCCAAAACACTAATGCTGCTAGCACTGGCCTGACCCAACCTAGACCGCTAAAGAGTCGGATTCAACTCAAGAAATTGCCTGATCGCTTGGAGATAACAATTCCCGCTTACCGATTCGATGGTTGGTATATTCTTGCGTTGGCGAGCCTGATTGTTTTGGTCTATGGTTTTCTTACGTTAGACTTACCCCTTAGCTCATTGATTGAATCACCTATCTTCTTTCTATGTCTGGGGTTGTTGATGGTTGGGCTGGTTGGACTCGCAAAGTCGATAATACTCAAATTCAGACAAACCTATGTTTACTTCAACAGTCAGACTTTTGAAATTGAGTGGAGGCTATTCGGCGTATGGGGTCGACGGCGACGAGGTCAGGTTTTAGCCATTGATCAGGTTTGTAGAGGTGAGATTCGGGGGGTTGGGAAAAAAGTCTTCCCCACTGTCACAATTGCTGTTGGCATCCAGGAGTATACGCTTACCTCCTTTGCCCCCGAACTCGCTGAAGCAGAATGCCGCTGGTTGGTTCAGGAAATTAGAGGTTGGTTGGGGCTGACATGACGCCAATTAGGAGTTTTGCAGCATGCCACAGGTAGGCCAAGTTCTAAACGATCGCTACCAACTGCAGGAAAGATTGGGACGAGACGCCAGTCGCCAGACCTGGTTAGCCGTTGATCTAGACGCCCAACCTCAAACCCAGGTTGTAGTGAAATTATTAGCGCTCAGCCCTGAGATGCCATGGGATGAATGCAAACTGTTTGAGCGTGAGGCGCAAGTCCTGCAACTGCTTGACCATCCCCGAATTCCTCAGTATCGAGACTATTTTGTGCTTGACCACCCAGTAGATTCCAGATTTTCCTGGTTTAGCTTAGTGGAGAGCTATATGCCGGGAAAATCTCTGCAGCAATGGTTGAATTTGGGTTATCACTTCTCTGAAGCGCAGGTAAAAAAAATTGCGGTGGAGGTGCTGGCTATTCTAGTGTATCTGCATGAGTTGGAGCCGCCAGTTCTCCATCGGGATATTAAGCCCAGCAATCTGATCTGGGGAAAGGGCCAGCGCGTTTACTTGGTTGACTTCGGCGCAGTACAGGATAAGGCCGCCGCCGAGGGAGCCACGTTTACTGTGGTGGGCACCTATGGCTATGTGCCGATGGAGCAGTTCGGCGGTCGAGCTGAACCTGCCTCTGACCTTTACGCTCTGGGGGCCACATTGATTCATCTGCTTACCGGGGTCGCCCCTGCCGACCTGCCCCAACAAGATGGGCGGGTTCAGTTTGGTGATCGGGTCAATTTTGATCTGGGGTTATTGAACTGGATTGGCAAGCTCACCGAACCAAATCTGACAGACCGTCTCAGCACGGCGCGTCAAGCCCTGAAGGCGCTGAACCATAAACATACACTGAGCCCGCCGATCACAAATCGCAGGCCCACCGGCAGCCAGATCCAACTCCACAAGTCTGCCCGTCAACTAAAAATTGAAATTCCAAGACGCGGATTTAGGGCTTTAGATGTGCTCTATATGCTTGGAGTAGCTGGAATATTGTCATACTTTCCGCTATACATCATCCGTCTGGCTGTCTCCAGATATCCGGGAGTAGTTTTCTGGCTCTACTTTGCCGTAATCTACTTATTTGTCTCATTGATATGGCTACTGCTGCCTGCCTTGCAGCAAACCCACCTTTACTTTGATCGCAAACGTTTTGAGATCGTTTGGAAGGTGTTCGGTCTATGCTACTGGCGACGGCGGGGGAAAACCGCTGAGATTGATGGCTGGCGTAGCGTCTACGCAGACCCTGAAGGTAGAAAAGGCGTTACTATTGAGGCTAAGCGGCGATATGCTTCTAGCTCCATGTCTGATGTCGAGCGAGTTTGGTTAATCCAGGAGATCCGCGATTGGCTGGACCCTGCATTCCGTAACTTTCGAGTCAAACCGGGAATTTTTACAGACGAAATGTTAGACGCTGGTTTTGACGAGTGGATTTATAAAAAAGAAGATTTTGATTGAACGAATTAGCGTTGTCAGAGCTTCCAAAAGAGTACCCCCTAGGGGTACTGTCAAAAGCCGATCAGTTTTCCATAATAGCAAGTAAGCAGATCAATGCAACTTTCAAAGCCGCCGGTCCGACCCTCCCATAAAAGGACCGGCTTTTAATATATCATGCTACGGAGTCCCAGCATCAACGGGAAGGACTACGGTGCTTCTGGGGTCAAAGCTATAGTCGGGCAAAGGCTCGTAGTCATTAGCGTTAAGGGTTTTGATGCGATCGCTAAAAACTTCATAAAACCGCTCTAGGGTTTCGCACAGCCAGCGGTAGTCGTCTGGCCAGCGATCGCGATCGCCAATATCTATGTCCGTCAGGATGTAGTAGATGGCGCACCTCTTTTCATCGGCGTCATCCCAGCCGAGGGGAAACCCCATCTCGTCGTGGATCAGATCCTGCTCATAGGCTAGCAGACAAAAATGGGGATGGGCGTCTTCCCCCAATAGCCTCAGTTCCACCCGCAGTTCATGGTGATCGCGATTGATACTTGCCCAGAGGCGAAAGCCAGCTCGGCCGATGGCGAAACTCATGGCTATCTGAGGGCTAGCCGCTCCGGACTTGACAATGCTGCCCCGCTGGTCTATGGCAGCGCTCAACCCGCTCCAAAAGTCGAGGTTTTCCTGCTCCGTTTCGCTGAGGGGCTCGGGTTCAGGCTCGGGCTCAGGTTCAGAGGACACGTCCTCTGCGTCTGGAACTTCCTCTAGATAGGGGCTACAGATGGGGATAAAGTTGGCGGCCATGGCTTTTTTGCCAATCCGCCACAGCTCAATCGAGACGGCCCAAAAATCAACTTCAGGGGCAATCTGGTTGAGCCAGTCCAGGGCAACTTGAGA
>JAKSDM010001459.1 GCA_022360135.1 Pseudanabaenales cyanobacterium
AAGCGTCTGCTTACTATAGACCAACAGACCCAGATTGTCAGGATTGAGCTGACCGAAGCCATGGGGAAGCAGATCCTGGAGATCATCAAGCTGATCAGCCCAATCCTGATCGATTTCCATGAATACTGCAACGTCAGGCTGCTCTTCTCTAACCAAGGACATCACCTTATCGTAGCTCTGATTTCGGGTGTTGATATTGGCTAAGAGAATGCGCAGGTTAGCCGGACGCCCTGAACTCAGGCCGACCGGAGGCAAATACCAGATCGCGACTTGAGTGGCAAGCAGAGCAACGCAAACCAAACCAATCAGACTCAATACTTTGTGGCGAGTAAGCCACAATCCTCCGAGCAGTAGCAAACTGATGACAAAGTATTGGAGCTGAAAATGGGAGAAGATTTCTAGATAAATCTTCCAGCCATAGTGTGAACTCACCCAACCCAAGGCGGTTAACCCCAAGATGGCGGTCAAGGCGACCAAGGCGACTAGGCGGCTGAGAACTAATTTGGGCTTCATATGCCTGAGCAAAAGCTAGGAATTTGGGTCTGTTAACGCGCTTAAAG
Organism: Pseudanabaenales cyanobacterium; assembly: GCA_022360135.1. Taxonomy (GTDB): domain Bacteria; phylum Cyanobacteriota; class Cyanobacteriia; order Phormidesmidales; family Phormidesmidaceae; genus JAKSDM01. Next base: position 561 of record JAKSDM010001459.1, read on the forward strand.
GGTTGTCTACCATCCCTTCGCCAAGAGATTATATCCGTTATAGCAACCCGCTACCGCCTAAAATTAGGAACGTTCCTATACTCTCGCAGATTGATGAGTGACAAGATCAAGCCAGACTGGGCTGGGGAAGATTGGCTTTCCCGATTCGTTAACCTGCTGATTCAGACTAAGCCTATCTACGCAGTCATGAAGCGCCAAGCCAGACAGGTTCTAATAAAAACCGCCGAAAAAAACGGGATTCCCTGGCGGCAAACTTATCAGGCGCTGGAAACCTCTGGAGCCAAGGAACGACTGGCGGAGATGACGGATGAGCGTATCGTCTATCCCGACTACTATACAATGCCCTTCCACGCCTACAGCGAAGGAAACCTATGCTGGTCCGCCGCCTTTGAAGCAGAGTCCGCCACTTACTCCATGGGTTTGAGGGTATGGCCCCAAGAAAACCTCACCTGGGAAGCCGCGCAAGATCGGTTGCGCTCCAGCTTCCATCAAGTCTTGGCGGAATACGGGCCGCAACAGGTTCGGGATATCCTGGATATCGGCTGCTCAGTGGGCGTCTCTACCCTGGCGCTGCAACGCTATTATGAGAAGACTCAAGCAACCCAGATGCGCACCGTGGGTCTGGACTTGTCGCCTTATATGCTGACGGTGGCGAAGATTAGGGATGTGAAGGGTGAAATTGCTGAGTGGATCCACGCCAAAGGGGAAGACACTGGCTTGCCAGACACTGCTTTCGATCTGGTGACGCTCCAATTTGTGATTCATGAACTGCCCAATCAAGCTACCCGAGACATTTTCCAAGAAGCCTTGCGACTCTTGCGACCCGGTGGAGTCCTGGCAATTGTAGACAACAACCCCAAATCCCCTGTCATCCAGAACTTACCGCCCGTTCTCTTTACTCTGATGAAAAGTACAGAGCCCTGGAGTGATCAATACTATACCTTCAATGTCGAGGCGGCGCTGCAAGAGATAGGATTTGAGCACTTAATTACCGTGGCCAGTGACCCCCGTCATCGGACGATTATCGGCAAAAAATCCGGCGAAAAATCCCAGAAAGTTGACCCAGAAAGCTGACTATAGCGGTTTTTACTTGCATTGACTACACCCTACACCCCACCTTGCCGAGATGTGTTCAATCCCAATAAGAATTGCTATATGACTGAACCCAAATCGTTTGTATCTTTACAAATTGCCGTGATGACCGTTTCTGACAGCCGCACCGAGGCCACGGACACCTCTGGAAAGTTGCTGGTTGACAAGCTAACAGCGGCAGGACATCACCTGACGGAAAAGGTAATTGTGCCCGACAACATTTATCAAATTCGGGCGGTGGTATCCCGCTGGATTGCAGATAACGCTGTGCAAGTGGTGTTGACCACCGGGGGAACGGGCGTCACGGGACGAGACGGCACGCCAGAAGCGATTAAACCGCTACTGGACAAGGAAATCGAAGGGTTTGGCGAGGTCTTCCGGATGATTTCTTATCAAGAGATTAAAACTTCCACCATTCAATCGCGCGCCCTCGCCGGAGTGGCGAACGGTTCCTATATCTTCTGTTTACCAGGTTCTTCCGGAGCCTGCCGAACAGGGTGGGATCACATCCTCAAAGATCAGTTAGATGTGCGCCATCGGCCGTGTAATTTTGCTGAACTGATTCCAAGATTAATGGAAACGTGAAGTTGGGGGAGGAGTGAATCGGGGTGAACCATTCAGAGTCGCCATTGTCTGCATTTATTGATCCTGGGGGGTGCAATCGTCAGGAAATTGAGCAACTGGTTCAACAGGTCCTCGATTTGGTTTTGTCCCACACGACGAATGCGGCGCAGCGATCGCCCCTACCGCCGACCTCTAATCCCTCTGAATTGGCTAACATTCCTGAAACCTCAATCCCTCAATCAACCCTCCTGGATCGATTACAGGGGCTCATGGCTGAGTCTATGAATCCTGCCCATCCCGGCTATATCGGCCACATGGACTCGATCCCGACAACCTTATCCATTGTCGGAGACTTGGTCGCGTCAGCTCTCAACAACAATATGTTGAGTGTCGAGATGTCACCGGTCTTTTCTCGGTTAGAGCCGCTGCTACTCAAGGGAATAGCCGATTTGTTCGGGCTGGGCGATCGCGCGGGCGGCGTCTTAAACAGTTTTGTCGCGTAGTTAATATCATAAATCCTGGAAATCGGCGGGAACCAATAGCCAACTGGGTTTGCGTGATGGTGCGTTCCAGATATTAGGTAACTGTCAAAATAGATATTGGGCAGAGGAACGCACCCTTGTATATGGGAGGTGATCTTCCAATACAGCCTTCTATCAGGTAATCTGACCTTAAGAACAATTCTCAGAGGAGTGACTCTGGACGCACCCTAAAGCCTAAAGAGCTAGCCACGTAGATAATGAGCCTCCCCTTATTCTAAGAGGTTGTTTTAAAAGGGTCGATTTGAGTGATATAGGCCACCTAAGCCAATTTCGGAAGAGCTTCAAATACCTATTCTGCCGTAGTAGTTTCTGTATGGCTTAGGTAGCCAAACACCGTCCAGAGGACTTTTAAAACAACCTCTAACCGTTGTCGTTCCAGCAAACTGAACAGTATCAAAGGATGTCTCAATCGAGGCAACAACCAGGATTTTGCAAGGATAGAGCTGATAACAACGACACCTCTACATATCCGTTTTAGGAAGACATTTCATGAACGAAATTGATGGTATCTTAGGAATTGATATTAGTAAGAGCACCTTTGATGTGGCGCTTCTAATCGGAGAAAAACGCCGGAAATCCAAAAAGTTTTCTAATACCTTAGAAGGTTTTGAAAAGTTAGTTGAGTGGCTCAATCGACAAGGCGTTGAGAGTATTCATGCCTGTATGGAGGTC
>JAKSDM010000724.1 GCA_022360135.1 Pseudanabaenales cyanobacterium
CAACAAGCGATTGAATGCTTGGGAGATCTACCGCCCTCGGCATCGCGTCAAGCCCTGCTCGATTTGTCACAATATAACCTCCGTCGACTACACTAGCACCTGAAGAATCATAAAACAGCATCAGAATCTGCTGTTCTCGCCATAAATCTTGGGTAGTCTAGTTAGGTTTAATCGAGGAGCCTGCTGTGGCAAGATCGCTTGTGCTTTGCCTAGGCGAAATATTAATTGATCGTTTGGCGGATCAGCCTGGGCTTTCCCTCCATGCTGTGCAATCTTGGACTTCCTATCCAGGGGGAGCGCCCGCTAATGTAGCCTGTGGCTTAACTAAGTTGGGGACCCCGGTTAACTTCATCAGCTGCGTTGGCTCAGACGTCTTGGGAACTGCTCTGGTGGAGTTCCTACAAACCCTTGGCGTAGGCCGCACAGGCATTCAGCAACATCCCACCGCCCCAACCCGACAGGTTTACATTGTCCGGACAGAAGTCGGCGAACGTCATTTTGCGGGCTTTAGCCATCCAGACACGACCTTGTTCGCCGATACTCGCTTACAGGCGGATCAGCTCCCGCTTGAACTGTTTTCAGGGGCTCAGTTCCTGGTGATGGGCACGTTGGGGTTGGCCTATCCAGATACAGCTGCAGCCATTCATCGAGCCTTGGAGATTGCCCAGAGACAGATCATCCAGCTGGTTGTAGATGTAAACTGGCGGCCGATGTTTTGGCCTAATCCAGCAATTGCCTCTAGCGTCATTCATGATCTGCTCGCTCAGGCCGATTTCCTCAAACTCTCAGTTCAAGAAGCAGAGTGGTTATTTGAAACCCACGATCCGGGGAAAATCGCATGTCAGTTAGGGACAGCTAAGGGTGTACTGGTGACTGCCGGGGAACAAGGCTGCGCCTATTCCTTATTAGGCAATCAAGGCCAATTACCGGCTTTTTCAGTGGATACGGAAGATACGACTGGGGCAGGGGATGCTTTCTTGGCCGGATTTATCCATCAGCTCTGTCATCGAGGGACGGCTTGCTTGCACGATCCGACGGTGGTTCGTGAAATTGTCACCTACGCAGGCGCCGTGGGAGCGCTGACCACAACTCGGGCAGGCGCGATCGCCGCCCAACCCTCCGCCAAAGAAGTGGAAGCCTTTCTCTATCTGCAGCATCAGTCTCCCCATTCTTAGCTTCTAGGAACGCAACCTGGGTCAATATCAGAACCCAAACCGGCGGGTTCAATTCCCAGAGTCCAAACTCATGACCGATTGGAGGCTGGCGCCTGTCCATTACTGATGTTTCTATTGTTTACGGGATAGATTTTATACAAAGTAATAGGATAAGCTGTAAGCTTACCTGTCTGAGAAACTATCAGTTCTAGAAGCCAACGATTATAACCTTAGCGTAACCATGGCCTTAACCATGGCCTGCAGGCTTTATCGTTAATGGACCATTAGCCAATGGACAAGTAGCTAATGGTTAAGTTTCTAGTCCCCAGACCCTAGGGTTTGGCAATTCAAAAAATCCCATTTTTTAAGCATGTTTGCGGTTACGGAGCCAGGTTTTGAACCCCTACATCGGTTATCTCGGTAGGTTATTTTCCTGCCTTTCCCCTAAGCCTCAATCCTCTGAAATGAAAATTGATATTGAGCCAGATGCTGCAGAATATTCCCCAACTCTGGCAGTCTGGAAAAGAGAAGGCGCTTTTTACAAACGCTCATTCTTGGTACGGAGATCCTGGAGATTTACACTATGCCCTCACCATTCTTAGGTGAGACGCCTACATCATCAATTACCGAAAAACTAAGTCTGAAAACCAGACTTGCCTACGGTGTTGGAGAACTGGCAGGCGCCCTGCCCACCAGTGCAAGCGCCTTCTTCTTGCTATATTTTCTGACCCGGGTGGCGGGCTTGAACCCGACGCTGGCCGGGGGGGCAATGCTATTTGGCAAGGTCTGGGACGCCTTTAGCGATCCGATTGTGGGCTGGTTGAGCGATCGCACCCGCTCGCCGCTGGGTCGGCGCTATCCTTGGATGTTAGGAGCCGCTATTCCCTTAGGAATCTGCTGCGTTTTGCAGTGGTTAACGCCGCCAACGAGTAACCAGTGGGCCTTATTTGCTTACTATAGCGCGGTATCTTTTTTAGCCTACGCCGCCTTTTCTTCTGTAATGGTTCCCTTCTCAGCTCTAGCGGCGGAACTAACCCAGGGTTACAACGAGCGCATCACCCTAATCAGCTTTAAGTCCACCTTCAGCATCGGCGGCAGTATCTTTGCCCTGCTCGTCGCTCAAGTGATTTTTGCCCGGGTCGCAAATCCACAGAGGGAGTACTTTTTGCTCGGAATTGTTAGCGGTTTCCTAGTGATTATAGCGGTGGGTCTATGCGTTCTAGGAACTTATCAGCGTTATCGGGCAATCCGGATTCAACATCCACAAATCGATGTCACAACCTCTCAGTCTCTGTTAAAGCAAATCCGAATCGCCGTTCATAATCGGCCGTTCCGATATGTCATTGGCCTCTATCTCTGTTCCTGGACGGGGGTGCAGATATCAGCCGTGATCCTCCCTTACTTTGTGGTTGATTGGATGGGGCTGTCAGAACAGGATTTTATCCGCATGGCGCTAACTGTTCAGGGTACGGCAGTAGCCAGTATGTTGATCTGGAATTGGATTGGCCGCAAAACGGGAAAAAAAGCGATCTATTTTATGGGGGTTCCTTTAGCCATTGGCGCCCAACTCGGCCTCTTCATGCTGCAGCCAGGTCAAATGGAATTGATGTATACCCTAGCCATGGTGGCGGGTCTAGGCATTGCAACGGTATATCTCGTCCCCTGGTCTATGCTTCCAGATGTGGTGGATTTCGATGAACTCACGACGGGGCAAAGACGAGAGGGAATTTTCTACGGTTTCGTGGTGTTTCTACAAAAAATCGGGATTGCCCTGGCCGTGTTTCTGACCGGAAAAATCCTGGACTGGGCGGGGCTGATTACCACTGGAGGGGGGCAAGCAGCGATCATCCAACAACCTGACACCGCCCTTTGGGCAATCCGGCTGATCATGGGTTTACTTCCGATGCTGAGCCTGATTGGCGGTTTGATTTTCGCCTATTGCTATCCCATTACCCGTGAAGTCCATGCAGAAATTCTGCTGAAGCTCAAAGATGGATTAGGGAGCAGGGATTAGGTTCAGTGACGGTGGTTATTCGCATAGCTGACTCGAGTCCCGGCCCATTGCAGCTTACTCCGCAGGGTTCGGTAGTAGGAGTAGTCTTTCCGCAGGATGATGAACTGAGCCATACAGTCCGCCATCCGGATATCAACTCGCTGTCCCGGCCAGATAGAAGTTGCTAGTACGCCATCCATCCAAAGTTTGGTTGATAGATCCGAATCTGCTAACGGCCAGACGCTTACCACGCATCCCGGCGGCAGCACAATCGGTCGACTAGAGAGACTGAGGGGACAAATGGGAGTGACGACAAGTGCG
>JAKSDM010001676.1 GCA_022360135.1 Pseudanabaenales cyanobacterium
TCCGTTAAGTCGTCTATTAAACCGCGAGGGATATGACGTGGATGTTGCGACGGATGGAGCAGAGGGAAGTCGTCTGGCCAGTCAGGGCAAGTATGACCTGCTGATTTTGGACTGGATGTTGCCTCAACAGAGTGGGTTGACAATCTGCCAGCAGTTGCGATCGCAGGGAGATATGACCCCTGTCCTATTCTTAACCGCTAAGGATACCGTTGATGACCGAGTACAGGGATTAGATGCCGGGGCTGACGATTATTTGGTCAAACCCTTCGAATTGCGGGAACTGCTGGCCCGGGTTCGAGCCCTGCTCCGTCGTCCACCCACCCTAGAAGCCACTCCAGCATCTCAGCGATTAAGGTTTGCAGATTTGGAGTTGGATATTGAGAACCAATTGGCCTATCGTCAAGATCACTCAATTGAATTATCCGATAAGGAAATTCAATTGCTAGCCTATTTTATGCGCCATCCCAACCAACTACTCACCCACGACCAAATCTATCAAGCCCTCTGGGGAGAGATCGAAAAGCCCAGCAGTAATGTACTGGCGGCTCAGATGCGACTATTGCGCCGCAAAATTGAACGAAAAGGGGAACCGCCGTTGATTCACACAGTGTATGGCAAGGGATATCGCTTAGGCAGGAATTAGGGCGGGTTCGGCGTGATCTCGGTTATCACACGCCCCCCGCTAACCACAATCGTTTGTTCTGCCAGGCTGCCTAGGGCCTCTGGACCAGTCAGATGCATAGGCGGATCTGCTTGGCGATAGTCAACATTTCCTTCGGCCAGAACTTCCTGGGTTGGTACATTCCAAGTCAGGCGATCGGCAGTGAGTTGAGACTGATCTTGCTGACCGACTGCTTGAACATCCTGAAAAAGCCGAACAATCTGCTGATTTAGATCCATTTCCGCCCGTCTGGCGGTAACCAGCACTGCGCGGTCAGGATGATTCATCTGAACGGGTTGATTGAGCAGCAGTGCTTCTTCTTCCACTTGCCAAATTAAGGAATCGCTGGTTATCTTGAGGGGCAATTCTAAGAGTTCCGCTTGGACATTCTGATTAAGGGTGACAATGGTGCTGACCAGGTCAACTTCGCCGCTATCGCCATAGACCCAGTCTGTTATCTGGCTCTCTTTAAAGTGCTCAACCTTAAGCGGATCATTACCCTCAATCCGCTCCTCCTCCATGAACCAAATTAAGGATTCAGTTTGTAGCTTGAGGAACGGTTCTTCGGTAGTGTTAGCAATTACCTCGCCATCTAACTCTACCCGCTGTTCTTGATTATACAACCGGGCCTCATCAGCGGCAGCTTTCAGGTTGGGATGAACGCCGGTAATGCGATCGCTGACAATTAACAAAGCTTCCTCTGGACGCCATTCCAATTCATTGCCCCACAAAACCAGCTCATGTTCTACTCCCGTAGCCACAATATTGCCCTGCAGGAACACCATCTTGCCATGCTGATAGATTTCGCCTGTATCAGCCTTTACCCGATAGACCAAATTTCCATCCTGGAATAATTCGCCATTGGGATTTTGAATCTTGGCTATTTTTTGATCAGGACTATAGGTAACTTGATTGCCATGAACCCGCCAGAGCAATTGACCGTTTTCATCAGGCTGCTCCAGGGTAACGTCTTTAAGCGTTAAGCCAGGCTCAAAGTCTTGATCTGTGTTGTCACCCTCGACTAAGTCCGCATCTAAGCGAGTTGCTAACTGACAGGTCCGTATTCCACCGATTAATAATCCCACAGCGAGCAAAGTCGCCCCCAACCGATACCACTTCCCCATTTTTAGCCCAGCTCTTAAACAACCATTTTTCTCTTCATGGGTTCCAGCAAGGAAGTTTCTATTCAACTGGCTCTTGGCTTTCTATTAGGCTCACACCCGAGAGAGGACGGTAGGTATAGTTGTGGGTTGGGGTACGGGAGTTTTTCTTGATGTCATCTTTGATGGTTTCTAAATCAATGTAACGATCGGAAACATTGATCAGACTATCACTGGTCATCGATCGTAGACTGACGACTTCCACCCGAACGCCGCGATAACTTGCAGCATCTACAGCGTAGGCGAGATCACCATCGCCACTGACTAAAACCGCCGTGTCATAAGATCCAATCAGAGCCATCATATCGACTGCAATTTCTACATCCAGGTTGGCCTTCTTGGAACCGTCTGGAAGTTGAACCAATTCTTTAGAAATGACGCGATAACCATTCCGCCGCATCCACAAGAGAAAGCCTTGCTGTTTCTCATTGGTAGGGTCGACGCCTGTGTAAAAAAAGGATCTTAGCAGTCGTGACCCAGCGGTCAAGCGGCAAAGCAACTTAGTGTAGTCGATCTCTATACCCAACTGCAGGGCCGCATAAAAAAGATTTGAACCATCAATAAAAATGGCGACACGACCTCGATTTTCCAACACTTGCTCTGGAGTAAAAACAGAGTCATGGCCAAGGCTTTGGTGGTGGTTTAGCATGGTATTTTTATGTCCTGATTTTATCAAGTTAAGTGGGGCTATTCCCACAATCGATTCAAAAGTGAAAACCAAGCTTCTGAGGCAAGCACCCTAATCCCTGACTTGTCTGCTTGGAACGTCGCCCCATTCATCGGTCCCCGTAATTAATTGGGGGCAAACCACTACTGCACAGATTCTGATAGCAAGTAATAGCATTGGCTGCAATCGTATTGCAGGCGCCGCCAATAGGTCGTCGGTCTTGAGTTAGTAGTAAAGCAGGGTTATAATTGCATACATTTTTTTATCTGAGTTGATAGAACCCATAAAAAAATCTAAAAAATGATCTCCGAACGATGCCTCTAATCATACATTAGAGATTTTAAATTGTGCATTTATCTTAACCTCTTCCACAGAAGCATCTTCTCAGGATAGAGAGCCGATCCTCATGGGGGAAAGGCGTTCAGACGCTATATAGATCTAGCTCCTAAAGGGAAGTCTTAAGCTTTATTCCACATTCTCATTAGACTAAAGTACTAAAGCCGCCCAATTAATCTCCAAAGCAATAAAGGCGTATATTTTTAGACGAGAAGAATTTTCAGGATAAAAAGGCTTCCAAATTTCCTTACCCCCTTATCAAGCAAGGAATAGCGACAACTCCTCTGGGAGCCTTGTACTGCCTCATTTCTCAGCTCAAGTTATACCCCCAATAAGTTAACTAAATATAAAAAAATAATGAGTCAAATCCCAGTTAATAACTTGATTGAGATAAGTTTTAATACCTCTGAGATATTCAGAAATACTTCTAAATATTTGCCAAATGTTTTAAGCAGCTTACACAACATCTCGGGTTAATTTATCCCTATTGCTGTTAGGGCTTCCTAAGCGCTTGCTTCGCTAAGCTTTGATAAATGACTATGGGGTGGGTAAGGTGTGGGGTAGAAGCAAGCCCTATGTCTCTTTTCTTATAGTCTTCTTATAGTGTTAGGAAGCTGTGAACAGCTTAAATCTAGCCTAAATAATCTCTTAACGAGTCTTCTATGTCAGTCTTTGAACTATTCTCTCTGGGTGGGGTGGTAATGTGGCCTCTACTTGGGTTTTCAGTGCTTGTGACCACCCTGATTCTGGAAAGAGGACTCTTCTGGTGGAAAATTTCTAAACGCCAGGATCAAATAGTGCAAGGGATTTTAGAGACGTATTCCCGCAATCCACAGACTGCATTAGCTAAGTTGAAGCAGAATTCAGATCTACCGATTGTCCGCATTTTTCTAGCCGCCTTGACCCTTCAGGAGGCGACGCCAGACGAATTTCGCTTGGCTTTAGAAAGTGCGGCTCAGGCAGAAATACCCTTGTTGAAACGGTTCAATACCATCTTCGAGACGGTCATTGGAGTGGCCCCTCTACTGGGTCTATTAGGCACCATTTTGGGATTAATTAGTTCATTCTCCTCTTTGCAATTTGGCGACGTCGCTGGTCAAGAGTCGGTTGAGGTTACAGCCGGTGTCGGTGAGGCGTTAATTTCTACTGCGACCGGGTTGGTGGTCGCTATCTTCACCCTGCTGTTCGCCAACTTATTTCAGGGACTGTACCGTCGTCAAAAAGCGATGATTCAAGAAAACGGCGGACGATTGGAAATCCTCTATCGCCGCTTATATCGGCAATACCTCCATAGACGAAGATAAAGGGCGAAAGGAGGGGACTTTACCCTTTACCCTTTCGCCCTTTACCCTTTCTACGGTTTGGTTCTAGGAAGACTAGAAACTATCGGCCGATGCCCATATAGCGGAACCCCGCCTCCTCTAACTGACCTTGATCGAGGAAATTTCGACCATCGATTAGGATAGGTGAGTTCATTAACTTAGCCATCTTGGCGTAATCTAGTTTTTTGAACTTCTTCCAGTCTGTCACCAATACTAGGGCGTCACAGCCATCTGCAAGCCTTTCTGGATCGGTTTCTACAATCACGCCGGATAGGCCATGGCGCATCCCACTCTGAGAAACAATAGGGTCGTAGGCTTTCACCTTAGCCCCCAGTCGATTCAGTTGTTCAATCAAATCCAGCGCTGGAGCGTCCCGCATATCGTCAGTATCCGGCTTAAAGGTCAGACCCAACAGACCCACGGTTTTACCTTTGAGAATTTTGAGAACTTGCTGCAGCTTCTCCAGGGTAATTAACCGCTGACGTTGGTTGACACTGACTGCAGCTTTGAGCAGCTGCGCCTCATAGCCATAATCATCAGCGGTGTGGATCAGAGCCGAAACATCTTTCGGAAAACAGGAGCCACCCCAACCAATGCCAGCCTGCAGGAATTTGGCCCCAATCCGGGAGTCAAGGCCAATGCCTTGGGCCACCTGCGTCACATCGGCGCCGACGCGATCGCAAATATTAGCGACCTCATTAATGAAGCTGATCTTAGTGGCTAGGAAGGAGTTAGAGGCGTACTTAACCATTTCAGCCGAGCTTAAATCGGTGACCACTATAGGCACAGGGGGTAACGAGGCATCCTCTGAGAACTTACGTTCAACCAGAGGGGTATATAGCTCCTGCATCATTTGAATGGCCTTAGGATTGTTGCTCCCTAGCACAATGCGATCTGGGTTGAAGGTGTCATAAACCGCCGACCCTTCCCGCAGAAATTCGGGATTGCTGACGACATCAAAATCCGCCTCAATACTAGGAGGGGTATCCACTGCGGCGCCGCCGGCTCCCACCAAAACCTTCTGACGCTCGGCAATGCCATCCAGGACGATCATCCGCACCCAATCACCGGAACCAATGGGCACCGTTGATTTGTTAACGATTACCTTATAGCCGCCATTGAGGTTGGCGCCAATCCCCCGGGCCACTGCCTCAACGTAGCGAGTATCGCTCTCTCCAGTTGGCAACGCCGGTGTGCCCACAGCGATAAAGAGAATCTCACCGTGAGCAACCCCCCCTGCTAGGTCGGCTGAAAATGACAATCGCCCAGACTGCATCGAAGACTGCATGAGTTCTGACAGTCCAGGTTCATAAATGGGGGATTGACCAGACTGCATCAACTTAACTTTTTCTTCATTGTTGTCGATACAAATGACGTCGTGGCCAATATGAGATAGGCATACACCGGTAACCAGGCCAACGTATCCAGTTCCAATGACACAAACACGCATAGGGGTGAATCCTCTAAAAAATTAGTTTGACAGTCGGCAATCAAAAAA
>JAKSDM010000551.1 GCA_022360135.1 Pseudanabaenales cyanobacterium
AATCCATCTGACCCCCAAAGAATACGGTCTTTTGGAATTGTTATTACGAAATGGTCGCCGCGTCCTGAGCCGCAGCGTCATGATTGAACATGTCTGGTCATTAGAGTCGCCGCCAGAAGAACATGCTGTCAAAGTCCACATCCGCAGTTTGCGCCAGAAGCTTAAAGCCGCTGGCGCCTACGAAGATCTGATCGAGACAGTTCACAGTATGGGCTACCGCCTCAATCAGCCAGATTACCAAACCAATCCAGTCCAATGTTGAGAAAATCAGAATCGAACTAGTTGGCTAATCATTACCCCCAATGAGGGAATCCCTAGAATCAACATCAAGCCAGCAGGCATAAACTTGCGTGTTTTGAACAGCCGCATTGTAAACGCCAGCAACAAGATAACCGTAACCACCGTGGCGGCTAGAAGCCCCCAAGCTTGTCCCTGCGATTGCAAGAGGGCGCTGATTAGCAACAGAATGCCACAACCACCGCCAGCCAAAAGAGAAATCTTACTTTGCGCCTGGACATAGCCCAGAATGCCGCCCACGATGGCAAGGACACCATAGGCGATGGCCGCAATTACACCAGGATTCATCGTTTATTGCTCCTGAAAATTGATCATAAAAACACATTTCCCTTACAGATTTAATCAGGCGTCCCCTATCTAATAGAGTGTTTTTCTTTCAGAGACACTTCACGAACGCATCAGTTAACTGCGCCGATCAAATCGGGTGCGAAAACTGCCGTATTTAACCCAGTATTGCTTCAAATTATGGCAAGGGGTATGCAAACTGGCTTTTGCTTGATATAAAACGACTTGGCGATGATCCCCCATCCAAATTTTATCAATCGGGTCAACCGAAATAACTGTGCCTCCAAATACTGCAACGCATTCAGAAAACCGCTCTACAGCCCCGTAATCTACAGTTTCAAATACAAAGAAATTGCCCGAACAAATTAAATGACGACTCCGAATCCAGCATTGCATTTTTTTCTGCGCTTCTGGGGGCAGCATCTTAGCTTCAATGGGTTCAGGACAGGGAAGGGGAAGGTCATAAGATATTTGGGACTTCATGAGCGAAATTCTCCCGTTTTTCAAACCGCAAGGGACCGAAGTCCCCCCCCCAAACTTGTTGGTGTGTATTGACATCCATCCCCCGATCCAGACTAACCCAGGTCGTCTCTGTGATTTCAACCTGACTATCTAGGTAAGTCTGGCAACCATTCTTCTCAATTAAACAACGGTTTCCGGGTTCTACACTGCCTTTAAATCGAGCTTCATCTCGTTTAAAAATCATTGAACAGTGATACCGACGCTCAATGCAGTCTGGCGTGATGGTTTTGAGAATGTTAAGGTCACGCGCTGAACCCGCATAGAGCATAGGGCTCTTTAAGCCATAGTTTTCGATATAAATATGATCCCCCTGATCGACTAAGCGATGCACACCTTGCCGATAAGGGCTCCACAAATCGTAATCGTAAACCTGTTCTGAATACAATCCAATTCCATAAAAAAACTCAAACGGTAAGGGGCGAAAAAAAACATGGATATGGGCGTAATCTTTAGGATTTTCAAACGCCTGCTGATAGTTGCTAAAATCCCCGGCCATCCAGCACGCCAGGGTGACTAAATCATTGTTCACTTTTCACTCCCTGTCGGATCTCTGAGGAAAAGGAGGCGGTGACCACGCCTGAACCCGCACTGGTTTTGATTAAGGACACCCGACAACGGACATTGGGGTTGACAAACCAGATTTTTTCTTCAGCAGCGGCTCGATCATAGGCAGTGACCAGCACAAAAGTACCATCTTCTGTCAGGGTATAGTCACCCGCCGCTGCCATTGTTTCAGCATACCCTTGATCGCGCAAGAGTTTACCACAATTGGCCCGATTAGGAGCGGGGATAGGCGCCAATATATTGGCGCCTTTAAGGACTTGATCTTCATCCCAGTCTGATTGACCGTCCCAACTCACCTGGAATGGGGACACCACCAACCGAGGGTCAATGTTATGGCTTTTACAGAGATCAATTACATCGGGGTCATCTTCCGAAAGGGAAACAATCTCGATTTCAGACTCAATAGCTTCAAAGTGACCGAATGCTAAATGATGGGCGCTGCGCTGCGATCGCCAACGCCCAACCGATTTCGCAACAAACTCTGTAATGTCCATCAACTCCTTGGTTTTTATTGCGATCGTGATCCCTTACTTAAGTGTTTCCCAGCAACCGCCTTAATAGTCCAGGCAGCCTAGTCTGCTTGGGAACCTCGGATTCAACCGTCAATGGCGGAGGCGACTCTGCAGTTTCGGGCAAAGGAGCCTCCACGGTTTTGGGCAAAGGAGCCTCCACGGTCTCGGCCATTAGGGATGAAGCCAAGGGATGAATTCGAACAATCCTCCCCCCTTTCAGTTTGATTAGTTGAAGGCTGCGAGAAAGCGAACAATAAGGAACTTTAAAGGTGGCATGATCGGTTTGCATAACACCTTGCTGACGTATGCCAGCGACTTCGACCAGAAGTATACGTTCGTCGTAGTTAGCCATCACCCTATTCAATCCCTACACATCTTAAAATCAGCAATCCAGAAGTAAGCCGCTGATTCCACTCCATACATTCGCCGCTGTACAACAGTCCTATCGCTCAGTTCGGGCTCATGTAACTAAGCAACTTCAGTAATGCTGAGAATCTTACCGCCAGTTTTCTGGATATTCTGAATTTTCTGGGATAACTGGCTATATGCAACTTCAAAGGTCGTATTGCTTTGGGTGACTCGGGGACCAAAACTGGCTTTGGTGATCGCAATGCGAAACCGCTTACCCCGATTACTGGCGGCGCCAGAGCCACAAGTGAGAGATTTGATTTTAGTGGGCAGATTGCCAGCCACATCGCTAATCAATTTGGCTGGCGTCCCCCCATCACTAGTGGCATAACCCCGCATTAGGGTAAAGGTGCGGTTAAAGCCAACATTCTTGCCGCCGACAATCGTGGCGCCGCCCCGGTAGTAGGGAACAATATTTTCGCCAAAGTTCAACTGATACTCTTCGCTGTTCAGGTAGGAATCGATTTCAGCTTCATAGCCCTGGCTGCTGTAGAGTTGTACATGCTCAGCGATTTCCGTTTGATCTTGAGGCGCCCGACCCAATAGGTGTTTAAAGTTAAGTTCAATGTAGCGATAGGCATAGGAGTTATCAAAGAACAGGGCGCGATACCGATCTGACTGAGCAACCGCCCTGACGAATCCTCTGACTGTAATATCACCGTTCTTAAAGTATGATTCAGCCGAAGCCAAGCGCTCACTTTCCATCACATGGGCATTCCCCAAGACCTGTCTATAAACGGCTCGAATGATGGCTTGTAGATCATCGTCCGTTGCATTAGGGCGCAATTCTATGGGGTCACTATCCGTGATCCAAAGTGCCATCAGGGTACCTCCTAAATTGAGTTGAACTGTATTTTGAATAAATTAAGAAATTAATCAGAAACCGTTAGCAATCAGTTCTGAGCATCATACGGATGGATGGAAATCAATCGCTAACGGTCATGCTTCAAGGATCAAGCCACCTCAGTAATGCTGAGGATCTTGGCGCCGTTCTTAATCAGACTCTGAATTTCCTGGGACATTTGGTTATAGCTCACGATATATTCTTTCTTGCTGACCCGATTGAGCGTAGCGACTGCTGTGTTGGTTGTGCTTGTAATCCGAAAGCGCTTGCCCGTGTTGCTGACTGCGCCGGAACCCCGAGCAGGCGCTTTAATTTTAGTGGGAAGATTACCCGCCACATCATTAATCAACTTTGCTGATTTACCCACATCATTGGCGGCAAATCCTCTCGTCAAGCAAAATGTGCGGTTAAAGCCAACATTCTTAAGCCCTGTTTGGGTGCGATTACCTCGAGTTGAGGGCGCTATATTCTCGCCAAAACTGCTGAAATATTCGTCACTACTAATATAGGAGTTAACCTCGGCTTCGTAACCCTGATTGTTGTAGATTTGTACATGCTCAGCAATTTCCGCTTGATCCTGCGGGGCGCGACCGAGCAAATGTTTAAAGTTTAATTCGACAAACCGATAGGGAGAAGAGGTTTCAAAAAAACGAGAACGATACAGATCGGACTCAGCAACTGCTCGGACAAAATCCCGCACGGTGATATCGCCGTTCCGTAGTTGGGACTCTGCACTGGTGAGCCGTTGGTTATCCAACACATGGGTATTGCCCAAAACTTGCCGATAGACTGCTCGGATAACGGCTTGCAGATTATCTTCAGTGGCGTTGGGGCGCAGTTCAACAGACTCAGTTTCGATCCAAAGTGCCATTTAATGCCTCCTAAATAGGCCTATATTCAAGGGTTATCGAAAAACGAAAAATTCAAAAAGCCCCTTTTGTGGTGCGTCTAGACTAAATTGACAACTCTATCTATGGAAATGCTCGGGTCACTTCCAGCATTTCCCAACCACAAAATAGAACTAGAAAAGGGATTAGGGCGGGCATTGCCCACCCCATCACAAAGTCAGGTAATTTCAGTAATACTGATAATCTTACCGGAGGTGCGGTTGATCCGCTGGATTTGAGGGGTCATCTTGCTGGCCGGGACAATATACTCGGTGGCGCTGACCCGCCGGGGACTGTCGAATTTCGACCCCGACACTACGATTTTGAATCGCTTTTCGGAGCCAGACCCAATCACCGTCGCCGAAGCGGGTTTGATCTTGGTGGCGCTGTTGGCGGCCACAGCGTAGACAAGCTGGGAGGCTCGCACCGAACTGTCGATTTGCGCCGCTCCCCGATCTAACCCAAACATGCGGTTGTAGCCCACTTGCTTAGGATTGGCCTCGCT
>JAKSDM010000638.1 GCA_022360135.1 Pseudanabaenales cyanobacterium
ATGGCCTGCAGTGTCTCACCCAATTGAGTCGCCAGTTAATTTGGCGTTGCAGAAGTTTGCTCATCTAACAGCTGTGCCACATTACTAAACAGCTGCGCCACTTTAACGATCTCAGGCCGCAGATGATTAAACTGCTGTGCCACATTACTAAACTGCTGTGCCGCTTTAACGATCTCAGGTCGCAGATGATTAAGCAGCTGTGCCACATTACTAAACTGCTGTGCCACTTTAACGATCTCAGGTCGCAGATGATTAAACTGCTGTGCCACATTACTAAACTGCTGTGCCACTTTAACGATCTCAGGCCGCAGATCATTAAACTGCTGCACCACATTACTAAACTGCTGCGCCACTTTAACGTCACAAATCCATCAATATTCTCAAAGACAGAAGAGCATTAACTAGCCGACGAACTCAGTCGATGATCCAACCTGTCCCTCACTATTTGTCGCTATAGTTAAGCCTGTTGTAAAAAATAAGACTATGACACAATTGCTGGCGGGCGATATTGGCGGTACGAAGACGATCCTCAGGCTGGTAGAAGCTGATAATGATGATTCGCCTGGAAAAACGATCGCAGGGATTAAATTAGCAACCCTTCATGAAGTCCAGTACCCGAGTCAACAATTTCCTGATCTGGCGCCGATGGTGCGAGAGTTTCTGGCAGAGGCGACTGCTACAGTGAACACAACGGTTCAACCTCAAAAGGCTTGTTTCGCCATTGCCGGACCTGTGGTTAACAACACCTCGAATTTGACTAATCTGGCCTGGTCGCTGAGTGATAAACGCCTTCAGACGGAGTTAGACTTGGAGTGTGTGCAGCTAATTAATGACTTCGAAGCGATTGGCTATGGTGTTCTAGGACTTCAGCCGGAGGATATTTGCATGTTGCAGCCAGGAACGCCCCAGTCCGATGCTCCCATCGCTGTTATTGGCGCTGGGACAGGTTTAGGACAGGGATTTTTGGTGCATCAGGCAGGAACTTACAATATTTATCCCTCTGAAGGGGGCCATGCCGATTTTGCCCCGCGATCAGAACTCGAATTTCAACTTTTGAAGTACCTGTTGGATAAGCATGGCATTACTCGGATTTCGATGGAGCG
>JAKSDM010000986.1 GCA_022360135.1 Pseudanabaenales cyanobacterium
GATTATCTATCCTATAAGGTTGCTTCTGATAACCCTAGACCTCGACAATAGGATCGAGATTGTCTGTTGATCATTGCTGATCATACTGTATTGGATATTAGCTGTGAGTGAGATGCCGAAAGGGCCTGGTTTCCTGCCCACATTTCTCTACTACTTTTCAGGGACCGCTCTGGTCACCACACTGCTAGCCGTCAAAGCGTTGGATGTCGGTTTGAATACCGGCATTCCTAACCAGCTAGGGCTTGTAGGGGGTCTATTGGGGGGAATGGTGGGCGCTTATTTTAACCGTTCAGTGACGCTAGAAGTCCCTTTCAAGGGTAAAAAAACATTCCTCAAAACCTTAAATTCAGCCTTGGCTGAGATGGGCTACGAACCGACATCGGAGACTAATGAGATTGCTATATATCAGCGATCTCGCTTACGTCAACTTTTATCTGGCAGAGTCTTTGTGCAAATAGCGGGCAATACCGCTACCATCTCCAGTCGCTCTATCCACATCAAAGGACTGAAGCAACGGTTGAAATAAATTCTGAATTATGTTATGGCGAAGAAACAAAAATTTCCTCACCTGATTGGCTCCAAATGGACGGCTCAACAACAAGTGTCTGGATGGCGTCACTTTCAAGTCGTTAATCGTCAGAATCAGGGGCAATGGGTCTTCGCCGAGTTGGCGGCTGCGTGTGACTCCAGTGTGCGCTTCTGGCTCAATGCCCAACTGCTAAAAAATCCTAGCCTCTGGAAAGCGGGTTGGCAATCTTTGCAGGAGAGTGGCTGACAATCTAATGAAAAAATATTGCAAAATTTTAGAAAGCGTTAATATTTAAAACAAAGCCTAACCCAAAGTCGTACTCTCTTTGCGAAGATAACCAAATGGGTAGGATGCTACTTGCTAAAGGCTATTGGCTAATTTGGATAACCATGTCTGACTGGGCTAAAACCATAGAATTTGAGAAAATAACAATTAGGGTTGCGATCGCAGCAGTGACTTCTATCTGCTGTTTATTCAGCTCCTTTAGGTCTGTACCTAACCCTTCACGTCATAGAGTTAAGCTCATCGGTAGCAGCGCTATGTGGGCTTATCCAAGCTAAGCAAGCGATTAAAAATTTGTTTTAGATTCAGCGATTGGAAATCTGACCTGAGGAAATATTGGCTATGTTACATTTTCTTTACATCGTTGCTTTTACCATACTGGCGTTTTTAGCCATTGGTAATTTGATTCGTAACCTGATTAGCCTGGGGTCAGAATCTCAAAAATCCTTCTCCAGCCCCCCCTATGGTGAAGGCTCCAGACCTCAATCGCAAAATCGACCTGTTCCTCATCCAGAACTGCTAGATGACGAGGGTAATGTGATCAACGAGCCCCTCTTGGTCATGCGCTCCATTTCAATCAGAGACGCTCGGGAGCAATTGGACGCCCTCTATGACGCCTCTGCCGGTCAGAATGACGATGCTCAGGAGTAGACAGAGAAACTTAACTTAAACACTACTGTTGAGGCTGTTGGGCATCTGCTCCATTGAAATATACTTCTAGCACCTGGCGCGCCATTGGACCCGCAACAGAACCGCCGCCGCCGCCGGAGTGCTCGCCAAAGGCGACAACCACAATCTCAGGTTTATCGGTAGGGGCATAGGCGCCAAACCAGGTATGGCTCTTGTAGGGGGGCGCTTCCGCAGTGCCGCTTTTCCCAGAGACTGGCGGCAAGGTAGGAATATTCAGGACTTTTCCAGTACCGCCAGTAATCACCTGCCTCAAGCCCTGCCGCAAAATCTTAATCGTAATGGGACTGAGGCCAATTGATTCTCGCTGCTGCTGGAATTTTTCCTGATCCAGAAGTAGGTGGGGAGTGATTCGATACCCGCCATTGGCGACGATGGCGAACATAACAGTCACCTGAAGTGGGGAGGCTTGTAAGTAGCCTTGGCCGATCGACATATTAATCGTGTCTCCCAGGTACCACCCTTCTCCCAAAAATTCTTCTTTCCAGTCATGATCCGGCACTAAGCCGGGACTTTCCTCCACTGCCAGTTCGATGCCCGTTTTCTGACCAAATCCAAATCGCTTTGTCCACTGAATTAAGCTATCTTCTCCTATGCCCATGCCAATTTGATAGAAGAAAGTATCGCTACTCCAAGCCATGGCGCCAGGAAAATCCAGGGGGCCAAATCCGACCCGATTCCAATCCCAGAACAGGATGCCCCCGGCATTGATATAAGGATAAGTGGGCAATACCGTACGGGGAGAGTAATGACCCGATTCAATGGCAGCAGTTGTCGTAATAATTTTATAGGTGCTGGCTGGCGGATAGGTTCGTAATGCCCGATTCAGAAAAGGATGATTCGCGCTCTGAAGCCGCCGCCATTGCTCGTTGGTAATCCGAGTCGAAAAGATATTCGGGTCAAAGGTAGGCCGACTGACCATCGCTAAGATGGCCCCATTCTCAGGATCCATAGCGATAATCGCCCCGGTGCGGTTTCCTAGGACCGCCTCAGCCGCTTGTTGCAATTCTATATCCAGTGTTAGGCGAATATCTTGCCCAGATTTCGAGGGCTTTTTACCCAGAATACGAATCACGCGGCCAGCGCTATCAACCTCTACCTGCTGCCCTCCCCATTCGCCTCGAAGCAGAGATTCAAAAGCAGCCTCAACCCCCATTTGACCAATGATGTCTCCAAGCCGATAGCCATTGCTGCGCCGAGCCTCTAACTCCTCGTTATTCAATTCTCCGGTGTAGCCCAACACATGGGCCGCCAGATCACCGTTGGGATAATTGCGAACGGCTTCCGCTTCTACCCGCACCCCAGTCAATTCGGCATTATATTCCGCCAGCGCCGTCGCCTGCGCTGGACTAATACCCCGGGCAATAGGGACAGAGGCAGTTGATTCATAACCGGCTAGTTCAAGTCGATTTTGGATGTCCTGCGCTGGAATATCAAGGATTTGGGAAAGTCGCCGGATCACAGTTGGCCATTCCGTCCTAGGCAATGCGATTGGCCACAGTGAAACTGAATGGGAGAGTCGACTCCCCGCTAAAATTTTGCCTCGACGATCAAAAATAGTTCCCCTGGCAGGACGTTTTGGCAGTAACAGAATGCGATTATTCTCAGCCAACTGCCGGTTTCGCGAACCCTGGATCAGCTGCAGATAGGCTAAACGGCCGCCAATTGCTCCCAACAACACAAAGGTAATTAGCAAGATCATCACAATAGACTGATGTTGCCGTCCCACCGTGCGTATATTTTTCCCAGTCTCCGATGGGGAATATTGTGTCAAAGCCATATTGCCTAATAATCTACCCTCTCTGGTGACGGACTTTCTTCCCGACTCCCTCATAAAGTAGTCTAATCTGCTTGATTTGTTTAAGTCCGATACATTCTCAGACATGCCACATTCCCAAACAGGTCGGAGAGCGTTATTATCCAATTACCTAAGACCCTGGATCAGGCGATCGCAACAATGGCAAGGGGCGCGATCGGCAAATATGAAAGCTCGATGAAGCTAGGGAAAGTTAATGACCAGGTCTAAGTCACAACAGCCTCCACCCCACTTAAACAATGAAACCCGTAAACGGGCCAGTCTATTGGTACTGTTATTTCCAGCCACAGGCTGGCTCCTGCTGTTTTTCATCCTGCCTTTGCTGATTGTGCTGCTGTACAGTTTCCTGGAGCGAGGCACCTATGGCGGGATCACTTGGAGTTTTACCGTCAGCAACTACCAGCAGCTAACCAAAGAAATCTACTGGGGGATTCTTTGGCAGTCCCTAGGGTTAGCGCTAGTCACAACGGCCGCCTGTTTGCTGATTGGCTACCCGCTGGCCTTTTTCATCGCTACTCAACCGCCGCGTTGGCGAAGTGCGCTGCTCTTGCTCATCATCATTCCCTTTTGGACAAATTTTCTGGTGCGAACCTACGCCTGGATAGTGTTGCTCCGGACTGAAGGGGTGGTCAATGTTCTGCTCCAGAGTCTACACCTGATCAACGAACCATTGACGCTGATATTTACCCCCTTTGCGGTTGCTATTGGTCTCATCTACGGCTATCTGCCGTTCATGGTGCTGCCCCTGTATAGCACCCTGGAGCGCTTCGATTTTTCCCTGGTGCAGGCGGCTCAAGACCTGGGAGCCAATGATTTGCGAACGTTTTGGCGAGTTGTGTTGCCGTTGACGATGCGAGGCGTTGTCGCCGGTTCACTGCTGGTATTCATTCCCTCTGTTGGGGCCTTTATCACCCCTAATATTTTGGGAGGGGCCAAAACGATGATGCTCGGCAACCTGATCCAAAATCAGTTTCTCCAAGCCCGTAACTGGCCTTTTGGATCAACCATCTCTGTCGTGTTGATGGTAATTGTCTTAATTCCAGCGATAATTTATCTGCGGATGTCTGAAGAAGGCGGGCAATGATAGCCAACAAGCAGACCCTCAAAAAAATTGACCTGTGGGTCCGTTCGCTGGGCGAAAAGTGGCTGGGAGCCCATGCCCTATTGAGCTTTGCCTTTCTTTACCTGCCTATTTTCATCCTAATCATTTATTCCTTCAATGCCTCCCGATTCAATGCAGTTTGGCAGGGATTTACGCTGGACTGGTATCGCAGTTTGCTCGAAGGCGTTACCGATGGCAAGGCCCAGATTAGCGATGTGATGATTTGGGACGCCCTGCAAAATAGTCTAGTGGTGGCGGCGATTTCGACCCTAGTCGCCACCCTATTCGGCACAATGGTGGCTTTAGCCCTAGAACGCTTTCGCTTTCCTGGCCGCTCAATCCTGGATGCGCTGCTGCTGCTGCCCATCATCATCCCCGATATCACCATGGGGATTTCGCTATTGGTATTCTTCGGTCTGGCCTTCCAGTTATTGCAAAACCTGTTAGGCATTCGTCTGGTCTTGGGTCTACCCACGGTGATTATTGCCCATGTAGCCTTTAATATTTCGTTTGTGGCTGTCACGGTCAGGGGGCGAATTGCCGAACTGGATCCGGCGCTAGAAGAAGCGGCGCTAGACCTAGGAGCCAACGAGTTGCGGACATTGTGGCGGGTAATTCTGCCCTTGATCTGGCCGGGAATTTTTAGTGGGGCGCTGCTAGCGTTTACCCTTTCATTGGATGACTTTGTCATCACCTTTTTCACGGCTGGGGTAGGGTCAACCACGCTGCCACTGTTTGTTTACGGCATGATTCGATTTTCGGTGACCCCCGCAATCAATGCGATTTCCACCCTGATGCTGTTAGCCTCATTATTGTTAGTTGTATCGTCATTGACTGTGAGAGAGCAATAATCACTCAAAAATCCACTAAAAATTCATCCCAGATCTGTAGGATGATTAAATTTATATTGGGATATTTTTTACGCCTGTCCGTTGTTGTTTTGGAGCTGAGTCAAAATCGATGAAAAGGCTGTTAGTTCTAATCTTCTCATTCTTCATTGGCTTGACGTTAGTTGTCAGCTGCAGCGGCCAGGAGTCTTCCGGCGGTGGAGCCAACGACAACATCCTCAGTGTCTATAATTGGTCAACCTACATTGACCCCGAGGCTGTCGCCCAGTTTGAAAAGGAGTTTGGGGTCGAAGTCAAATACGATACCTACGAAAATAGTGAGGATCTCTACGCCAAGCTGCAGGGGGGCAATCCCGGCTACGATGTAATTTTCCCCAGCGATTACATGGTGGAAATTATGATTGCTGAGGACATGTTGGAGACCCTTAACCTGGATAACATTCCTAATACTCAGAACGTTGACCCGACATTCCTTGATCCCCCTTACGATCCGGGTAACCAGTACAGCCTGCCTTATCAGTGGGGAACGATGGGCATCGGCTACAACATCAAGGCCACAGGCGGTGAGATTGACAGTTGGTCCGCCCTGTTCGACCCCAAATATGAGGGCAGGGTAGCGCTGTTAGACGATGTGCGCGCTACGCTAGGGGTGGCGCTGCTTTCCCTGGGGTATGAACTCAACACTACCAATCCCGATGAGATTGCAGAGGCCAAAGATTTTTTGATTGAGAATGGGGATGCGATCGCCGCGTTTGCTCCCGATACGGGTCAAATACTGCTATCTCAGGGAGAAGTGGATCTGACCGTGGAGTGGAGTGGAGATATTTTCCAGGTAATGGAAGAAAATCCTGATTTACGCTACGTCATTCCCAAAGAGGGAACCATGGTCTGGGTAGATGCGATGGCGATTCCCAAAGACGCCCCTCATCAGCAACTGGCGGAAAAATTCATCAACTTCATTCTGGAGCCTGAAGTCGGCGCTAAGGTGTCCAACTTTATTCAATTTGCAACGCCTAATAAGGCCGCGGTGGACAAAGGTCTGATTAATGCAGAAGACCTCCAGGATCCAGGGATTTATCCAACCGCTGAGACGTTTGCGCGGCTGCAATACCTGGTAGACGTCGGTGAAGCCACGCCCCTTTACGATCAGGCGTGGACTGAAGTTAAGGTTGGCGTTAGCAAATAGGAGTTAGGGGTTTTAATGTATGCGGTCGAGCTAACTAACGTTTCAAAAACCTTCAAGGGGTTGCGCAATCAGGACTTCATCGCCGTTGATCGGTTGAATTTACAAATTGCAGAAGGTGAGTTCTTCTCGCTCTTAGGTCCCTCGGGGTGTGGAAAGACAACGACGCTGCGGATGATTGCCGGGTTTGAGGCGCCAACTTCGGGGGAAATTTATATCCATGGAACGCCAATGGGCGATCGCCCCCCTTTCCATCGGCCAGTCAATACTGTTTTTCAGAATTACGCCCTGTTTCCCCATCTCACCGTCGCCCAGAATGTGGCGTTTGGGCTAGAGATGGAAAACCTGCCC
>JAKSDM010001667.1 GCA_022360135.1 Pseudanabaenales cyanobacterium
ACGGCGTGCTCTTGCTAACCGATCAAGAACAGGCGGCGTTGGTCCAACAGCAGGCCGATGATGAACGACACCGAGCTGAGAATGAACGACAACGGGCCGAGCGATTAGCGGCGCGGCTGAAGGAGTTAGGCATAGATCCCGAAACGATTTAATCCTTCAGAATTCCTCAAATACCCCTCAGGGGCAGCCCTCTAAAGGTGAATGGCACTGAAATAAACCATTTGGGCAATGCCCACCCTACGAAATATCTTATAGACACAATCGTTTCAATTAGCTCTATTATGGCGTTTTTGGATAAACCGACTGGTACACTCTGCCGAGACTGGACCAATAACTGTTTGGCTAGATTCACCGCTGTCGCTTCAGGTTAAACCACCAAGCGCACTAACCCAAGTCCTATAGATCCTTTACGAATCCTAGACCGGCTCTCTAGATCTCATGAAAGTTTGTTGTGGGTTAGAAGGCCAAAAAATTGGATTCGAAACCATAATAAGTTTATCGGCAAAGGATATTGATTGACCCAAATGGCCTATAGAGACTTCGATCTGAAGAAAGTTAAACAAACATTTGAACTCCAGATTGATGAGCAGTCGAACCTATTTGCGGATGTTGAACCGAGGCAGGCAAGTCTGACCCTGGTTCAAACGCTAAATGAAACCGTAAATCTGGCGATCGCAATTAATACTGAAAAAGCCCGTTCTGAAATGATTATTGCGCCGATTCTCCTGGAAATTCGACGGCAGGCCCATTACGAAATCAGTCTTTTTTCCGGAACGGAGTTCAACATTGACGCCCCCAGAGGGCTGAGCGGCTACTATGACTACATTATTAGCCTTTCCAAAGAACAGCTGATGGTGAACACCCCCGTATTCATGATTGTGGAAGCCAAAAATGAAAATATCAAAGGCGGATTAGGCCAATGTGTAGCTGAGATGGTAGCAGCGCAGATTTTCAATCAGCAAGAAGGTCAGGTGATTGAAATAATTTATGGCGCGGTTACCACGGGTGAGATTTGGAAGTTTCTTAAGCTAAGGGGTTCAGTTGTTTCCATCGATTTGAGCGACTATTACATTGGCGGAGACAGAGACAAGATTTTGGGAATTTTGCATCGGGGGATAAAGCCACCTGTTTTGACTTGATCAGGTTTTGATTAGTGTCCAGGGCGGCTTTATTTTTCAATTCCCCATCAAAAATTTCCGACCAACGCCTCGACACATCGTTCACAGATGGTTGGATCTGACTCGGACTCGCCGACATGGGTAGAGTAGTTCCAGCAGCGATCGCACTTCTCCCCCTCAGCATCGACAACGCCGACCCCTAGAATGTCTGACTGGCTGCTGTATTGCAAGCCTTCCAAACGATCTGGGGAATCTAACAATTCCACCTGAGACACCAGCAACAGATAGCGGAGTTCATCCACATGATTAGCAGCTTGAGCAACGCCATCGGTCGGATTCATTGCTGTTAGTCGCTGGCGCAGGTCAGCATCGGACACATACAGCAGCACCTTGGCCTCTAGGGAAGATCCAATGTCTTTGGCGATGCGGGCTTGTTCCAGCACCTTGTTCACTTCCAGGCGAATGGTGCGGAGCGCCTGCCAGGACTTAGCCAGGTCAGGCTGACGCCAATCCGCTTCCAACTTTGTCCAACCTGACTCAAACACGGACAGACGAGGAGTAGCATAGGGCAAATGTCCCCAAATGTCCTCAGCCATGTGAGAGATAACGGGCGCGATCGCTGTGGCCAGGTTTTCGATTGCGATCGCCAGCACTGTCTGACAACTCCGTCTACGGGCAGACTCTGGGGCGCTAATATACAGCCGATCCTTGGCAATATCCAGATAGAAGTTAGACAGGTCCACCACGCAGAAATTTTGCACTGTCTGGAAGAACCGGAAGAATTGATAGCTTTCAAAGGCGTCCTCAACGTCACTGAACACCTCTGTCATGCAATGCAGCATGTACCGATCCAGTTCCGGCAGTTGCTCATAGGGTACGGCATCCTTAGCGGGATCAAAATCATGCAGATTTCCCAGTAGGAAGCGAGCAGTGTTGCGGATCTTGCGATAAACATCCGACATTTGTTTGAGGATAGCCTGACCGATGGAAATATCCGAAGAATAATCCACCGCTGAGACCCAAAGGCGCAGCACATCAGCCCCATAGGCAGGGTCTTGTTTCTGGTTCTTGCCGCCCTCGATCACGATCGCCGGGTCAACCACATTGCCCAAAGACTTACTCATCTTGCGGCCCTGCTCATCTAACACATACCCGTGAGTAAGCACTGTTTTATAGGGCGCACAGCCCTGCGTCGCCACACTTGTCAGCAAGCTGGACTGAAACCAACCCCGATGCTGGTCAGATCCTTCCAAATACATGTCCACGGGATAACTGAGTTCTTCTCGTTGCTCAACCACCGCCGACCATGAGGAACCGGAATCGAACCAGACATCCATCGTATCCATACCCTTGCGATAGGTATGGCCATTGTTGCGGTAGGATTCCGGCAGCAGCTCCTCGATCGGCAGTTCCCACCAAGCATCTGACCCCTTCTCAGCAAAAACCGTTTGGACGTAGGCGATGGTCTCTTGATTCAACAGCGGCTCGCCGGTTTCCTCGTCATAAAATACTGGAATCGGCACCCCCCAACTACGCTGGCGAGAAATACACCAGTCACTGCGATCCGACACCATCGCAGTGATCCGATTTTCCCCTTGAGCTGGCACCCAGTTAACCTCAGAGATAGCCTTCAGCGCCTGGTCGCGAAAGCCTTCCACTGAAGCGAACCACTGCTCGGTCGCCCTGTAAATGGTGGGCTTCTTAGTTCGCCAGTCATAGGGGTACTTATGCACATAGGCTTCTTGCTTCAATAAAGAACCGGCCTGGGTCAAGGCCTCAATAATGGCGTCATTGGCGTCCTTCAGCACATTCAGTCCCTTGAATGGACCGGCTTCTTCAGTGAAATTTCCCTTCTCGTCCACCGGAGAAAGAATTGACAAGCCGTAGCGCTGACCAACTTTGAAGTCCTCTTCCCCATGCCCTGGGGCAGTATGCACTAGACCTGTCCCAGACTCCGTCGTCACATAATCCCCCCCAATCAAGATAGGACTTTCTCGATCAAACAAGGGATGGCGATAGGTGCAACGCTCTAGGGCCTTACCGACGAGGGTCGTTTTCACCGTCAGGTCTACCCCCAACACCTGAGACAACCGCTCTGCCAAATCCTGAGCAATCAGCAGATAATGGAAGGGCTGACCAGACGCCGCCTCAACCACTGCATAGGTTAAGTCTGGATTTACAGCGACGGCTAAGTTAGCTGGAATTGTCCAAGGCGTTGTGGTCCAGATAGCCACCCCCAATTCAGACAAATAGGGGCCTAGCGCCTTCTTAGCAGACTCCGCCAAACTGAGCATTGGGAAGGCGGCGTAGAGACTGGGTGAGGTGTGGCCTTCAGGATACTCCAGTTCTGCTTCCGCCAAAGCAGTTTGAGAACTAGGGCTCCAGTGGACAGACTTCAGCCCCCGGTAAACATGTCCTTTCAAGACCATCTGCCCGAATACGCCAATCTGGGCGGCTTCATATTCCGGTGTCAGCGTCATGTAAGGATGATCCCAATCCCCCCAAACCCCATAACGCTTGAAACTCTCTCGCTGCAGGTCAATGGTTTTGAGGGCGAAGTCTCGAGCTTTGTGGCGCAGCTTAATCGGAGTTAATGTCTGCCGCACCTCGGGCTTTATATTCTGCAAAACCTTCAGTTCAATTGGCAAGCCATGGCAATCCCAACCGGGTACATACCGAACCTTACGGCCCCGCAGGAGTTGATACTTGTTAATAATATCCTTCAGGATTTTATTTAGAGCATGGCCGATGTGTAACCCACCATTGGCATAGGGCGGTCCATCATGCAGAATAAAGGATTCTCCCGGATTATTCCGAGACAGCTGCTGGTAAATTTTGTTGTCTTCCCAGAACTTCTGCAGTTCAGGCTCCCGCCGGACGGCGTTCGCCCGCATGCGGAAGTCAGTTTTCGGTAAAAGAACCGTGTCCTTATAACTCTTAGTTTCTGTCACAACCTAAAGGAAAAGAAGGATGAAGTCTTGCTCAAGCCACCATTATGAGCTAGAAGCTCTTTGCGCTTCAAGGGGCTATGCGGTTGAATATGTTCCGCCTCACTCCAATATCCAACCCTAAGTGAGCAGATATCAAGCCGATCTCGGCGCTTTGGAGACATCTCCAGTGTCATCGACAGCAGCATCACCCGATAGTTCCGTATCGACACTCGCTTCAACCCTCTTGTCATGATTAGCCCTAATCGACACTTCAATGACTTCAGCTTCGATACCGAGATCACTGTCCGAACTGAGATCACTATCCAAAACGGCTTCTGAAACTGCTTCAGGGTTCTCAAAATCGTCAGCAATATCGGTTGATAAATCGTCAGCAATATCGGTTGATAAGGACTCATCCAACCCGGGCTTAGGCTTCTCGATCAGGTCTAATTCCTCTAAAACCGTCTCAAATTCATCCTCTTCATCCTTAGTGACTTCTCTTAACTCAGCTATATGTCTAGGGATAGAAGGCGGGCGGGGCGGTAACTCAATCATGGAATATTTGGGTTTTGGCTGGTTAAGTGAGGCGATCAGTTCCTGCATCCAATCCTTAATGATAATTGCTTTCTGGAA
>JAKSDM010001337.1 GCA_022360135.1 Pseudanabaenales cyanobacterium
AGTCTCGACCAATCTCTTTCGAGAAGCCGAATTGGTCACTTTGCTGAATCCACATCATCGTCTTCCGGATTTATCATTTCCTACACTGCCTGCAGCGGTTTATGATTCATCCCCTGAGGATTTTCGAGGCGCTGTGTTTGCAGCCTTGCGATTTATGGCGAACCAGTTTTCTGGCGTGGTCACAGCGCCGCTGGCGTTCCCAAATCAAACCCAAGGTAGCAGCGCCGATACCGATCGTCTAGGGGAGCGGCGCTCCCTCAAACCCGCAAACGCGATCGCAATTCCTAGTCTTATTCAGGATTTGCCAGCGAATGTGTCTGTGACCTTACGATTTATCTCAAGTCAGCTGGCTTCAGTGGCAGCCCCGGCGCCGCTGGCGTTATCACATCCAACCCAGGGTAAAGACGCCGATGCAGAGAGTCCAGGGCGGAAGCGCTCCCTCAAACCATTTATTGCAAGCGCGATCGCGAATCCCCTGCAGAATTTGCCGACGAATGTGTTTGCGGCCTTACGGTTGATCTCAAGCCAGTTTGCTGCAGCCGTCACCCCGGGGCCACTAACATTAACCAGTCAAACCCAAGGTAAAAGTACTGATGCAGAGAGTCCAGGGCGAAAGCACTCCCTCAAACCATTGATTGCAAGCGCGATCGCGAATCCCCTGCAGAATTTGCAAACTAGTATATTTGGAGCCTTACGGTTGATCTCAAGCCAGCTTTCCGCCCTCGTTCCAGAACCACTGGCATTACCCAGCCAAACCCAAGGTAAACAGACTGTTGCAGAAAATTCAGACGATCAGCGTCCCGGCCAATCAGGCGGCACGGATACAAACTCAGTCTGGAAAACCCACTTATCAGACAGGTTAGGACAGTTAGGCCAGAGCGCCTCCTCAACTTCCCAGATCCTGGCGCAACCGCCTCAACTCAGGATCGTGGATATTGACTTGCAAATCGGGCTAGAAGAGAAGTCGCCAGACTTATCAGCCTCCTCAGCTCAGGCCGCCGCCATCGGTCAGGATTGGATAGACGCCCAAGCAACTTTTGTAGAATATCTTGAGCATCCTCTAGAAAAGTTGCTCAGATGGTTAGATCAAGCCATGCTGGTTATGGAGAAGTGGGTACTTCAGCTAATTCAGATAAGCAAACGTCTGCACCGACCTTAAGTAGACTCGACACTGAACTTAAAGCAGCGGAATAGCTTGAGGGGGGAACGTTTCGGCTGCGATCGCGTCCAGAAAGATAAATAGCTCCAAGCTAATATCGTCAAAGCAGAGGAATGTGTAACATTTGACGATATTATAACTCTAGGTTAAGAATGCGTTTTGGAGAGCTTTCAATGCTGGCGCTTAAAGTAATCGTTTACATTACTGTCTTTTTCTTCATCGGTTTATTTGTATTCGGTTTCCTGAATGGAGACCCAACTCGTAACCCTGGTCGGAAAGATTTTGATTAGTCAAAATATTGATTGATTAGATTGTAAATTGCCGTTCAGGACAACTAGCCCGCTTTGTCGGGCTATATTTTCGTCTTGATTTATCGCTGAAAATGCCTTATCCAGTTCTCCCTCCAGAGCTGCCTCCCGCCATTGAAGTATCGCAAGTCAGCGAAAGCAGCAATTTGGGTAGCCCTTTATCCGCCATCTCAACCTCATCCCCTGCTTCGTCAGACTTATTATCCTCTGATTCAGAGGAAAAAGATACTGCAACTATCACCGTTATATCCCCGCTCCAAAACCTCAAAGCAAGCAGCTCAAAACCGATCGTTCCAGGGATATATTCCCTCAATTTTCATACCCTTGCCGTTGATCAGGCGAATTTGCTAGGCCCTCCGTTAGCAATTAGCATCAGCGATGACTCAGGTTCTGCCAGTTCTCTCGCGGTTGATTGGGTAAGCGCATCATTGCCCTCGCCTCCAAGGATTTATCCCCTCGAATTAGATGCGCCCCAACCTACCTTCACTGAGGCGCCCTCGACACATGAGGCTGTTCAAAACACAGCTCAACCCGAAACGATCCCCATCCCAGCTCCAACACTTGAGGTTGAAACAGGTGGGGAGACGCCAGAGTTAGAAGATAGTGAAGGAGACGCCCTGCAATCCGACACTAACGAACCCCAAAGAGATATTGAGCAGCCCCAGCGAGTTGAGCTAGAGACCGGGACTGATTTTGTAAACACCCTGGATTTAACCGCTGATCAGCAAGAATATGACCCGGAACGGCAGGTGATTATCGCCCAGGGCAATGTGGTGATGCGGGTGGCCAATGGCGTTCTGGACGCCGATCAGCTTTGGATAAATCTGGTGAATCGCTTTGCAGTGGCGGAAGGTAATGTTTCGTTAACTCGGGGTGAGCAGGTTCTGCGCGGTGAAAGGGTTGAATATAACTTTACCCAAGGGCAGGGGACCTTCTTCAGCGCCAGCGGCGAAATTTTTCTGACCTCTTTAGGTTCAGATATATCGAGTCCCCTTCCCAACGATATCGCTGCTCAAGCAAATCTTCCGATTAGCGATCGCCTGACTAATCAACCTGTGCAGAATGTTAGAAGTACAGGGGCTCTGTCTTTGGGAACTGGCGGCTTTGCTTTTGGAGATGGAGAAGGTATTCCGAATTTCAATCCCGATGCTCAAGGAAATGTAAGACGTCTGCGATTTGAGGCCGCTCAGATAGAGTTCGACGCCGAGGGATGGCAGGCTGAAAATATCCGAGTCACCAATGATCCCTTCTCTCCACCTGAACTCGAGCTGCGAGCTGATACGGCCCAGCTTAGGAGTATTTCGCTGACACAGGATGAATTGCTAGCCTCCAACGCCCGCTTAGTGTTTGACCAGGGATTTACGCTGCCGCTACTGCGACGGCGTATTTTAATCAACCGAGGCGAGGTCGATAATAACGACCTAAATCCTCTAGCGGCAAGCATTGGGATTGATGGTGAAGACCGGGGGGGAGTTTTTATTGAGAATACCTTCAGAGTATTGTCCACCGATCGAGCCAACGTTAGATTAACGCCCCAGTTCTTTTTGGAAAGATTTCTCAGTGTAGCCGATAGTGATCCCACCGATCCTTCTGTCTATGGCTTGCTCGCCGACGCCAGGGTTCAACTCAGTCCTAGAACTTCAATACAAGGATCGGCATCGCTCATTAGTCTGGAGCTTGACGACTTAGACGATAACGCTCGGGTAAATTTGCAGGGACAGCAATTGATTGGCAACCATGCCCTAATCCTTGAATACAGCTACCGCGATCGATTATTCAACGGTTCGCTAGGCTTTCAGGATGTTCAGAGTAGTGTGGGGGCGGTGGTAACCTCACCCGTTGTTCAGATTGGGAACACCGGCCTAAATCTTAGTTATCAAGCAGGCGCTCAGTTCATTAATGCAAAGACCGATCGCATCGATCTGCTAGAGCCTATACGCAATAACGATCGAATCAGCTTGGGACGATTCCAGGCAAGCGCTGCGCTGAGTCGAGGTTTTATGCTTTGGCAAGGAAAGGGATTACCCCCCACAGCAACTGAAGGTCTAAGATATACACCCAGCCCAGTCGTGCCCTTTTTATATTTGTCAGCTGGGATTACAGGAGTCGCAACCTACTATACAAGTGAAGACTTTCAGGGAACCCTAACAGGCAGCATTGGTCTTTCAGGCCAAATTGGTCATTTTTCTCGTCCCTTCCTGGATTTCACCAGTTTCAATTTAACCTATTCACAAGCCTTACTAATAGGTACGGAATCTCCCTTTGAATTTGACCGCGCTGCAGATCTCCAAGTCCTCTCAGGGGGGATTATTCAGCAAATCTATGGTCCCATTCGTGTCGGATTTCAAACCTCACTCAACCTGGATTCAAGTGAAGAAATTAATACAGATTTGATTCTAGAATATAGCCGTCGAACCTATGGGATATTAGTTCGCTTCAATCCAGTTCAAAGAACAGGATTTGTCGGCCTGAGGATTAACGATTTCGATTGGACCGGGAGTTCTCCAGCGTTTGGAGGCTCAGGAACACGTAGAGTCGAAGGGGGTGTTATTCGCTAGTTATCCCCTTGTTAAACTAGAGATTAGAGGTTTGTCAGAAATTCTCTAAGAGTAAGGTGCTTTTTTCTAGCTGCTCGATTCATTCTAAACTAGAGCCATGACTGCACCCAGTATAGAGCGCTTTTCTGAAGAGGCTTCAGCGCTTCTCCAACACTATAGCTTCGATTTGGCAGGTTACAGTACTGACCACTTAATTGCAGGTTGGCAACAGACTTATTCGGCTAGCTGGATCCGCACCGCTGTGATAGAGGCGCTTTATCAAGGTCGCTACAAAGCAGTTTCGGTAGAGCAAATTCTTTTATTTTGGCTTCGACGAGGCCAACCCTTGCGCCATTTTAATCATGAATTTGAGCGTATTATTTGCAATCAATCTGGCCACAAGCGAACCCACAGAAACTGCCCAATGATACATATTTCAGAGCCTTCACTTTCAGCTTTCTCCACAACAAACTTAGTTGAGCAAGGCAGCGATCACCTCATGCAGCAACCATATCCTTCTGCATCAGAAACTGAGACTAATTCGCCACCTGAATCATCCACTGAACCAATAGATCAGCAACTTATTTCGCCAATCTCTAATCACTCTACAAGAGATCATTCATCTGCAAGCAACCATGCAAAAAAATTAAATCATCAACTTCCCACCCATGAATTGGCATCTCTAGAAAATCTAACCGAATCATCCGCCATAGAGTCTTCCAATCATAAAGCTGATGATTTTGCTCTCCCGAACAACCAGGCATTACTCAACCCGATCTGGCAATTAAACCAATCAGCAGCAGCATCCGAGTCTCAGCATAAGACCCCATCAGATGGCGGAGCGGCAAAGTTAACAACAGGCAGGAATAGCAAAAACAATACTTCAATTCATCAATTTAGGCCAGCAAGTGACCGTTCAGAATTCTATCTCAAGCTTCGAGCCGTTGCTCAACAATCTAAAAATGGCATATTAAACCCAGTCGATTAATCCTGCATAACACTGTTAATTGAGCAATTTCGCCAATTGAAGAGATGATATGCGCGCCTTCAAAATCGACATGCTGGTCTGATCAACGCTTAAATTAAAAACCATTACCTTATCAGACTGAGAGGTATATTGACGCAAGCGATGTTCAGCCGCCAGAGAAGTACAAACACCATCAACCTGTTCAAAAAGCTGGCGATTTTGTTGAAGTTCTTTTAGAGATAGCGCTTGAAACTCTACGTGGGAAATACCAGCTCGTTCTAATAGACGCTTCATCACCAAACTATCTTCTCTCTCAATACTGACCAACAAAATCCGTGCATTACGCGGTAACGATGAAATCTTGGTCAGTAAATGTAGGTTTGGCTTGACATCAACAGCAATAACCTCCTGCTCGGGAGCAGCTATTTGAGTAACTTCCCAAAGGTATTGAGTCGTCGTAACGACGAGATCCGCAGCCAAAAGCTCGCTCATTGCTCTTAGCTGATTCGCCTTTAATTCTTCCAAATGAATTAATAGTAAAGGGACTTCTATATCTGAGCAGATAGCCTCATACACTATCTCTACATAAGGTCCTGGGCCTTCTACAAACACTAAACTAGGAAGGTGTAATTGATTTTGACTCAATACTACTGCTTCAGCATAGGCTGCTACAGCAAATTCAGACGGGCCTAATCCAAGCTGGCTAGCTGTAATGGAAGCTTGACTCAGCAGACTATAAAGGAGCTTGTGGTTAAGCAACTTATGCACTGCCTCAGTATCCGCAACAAAAGTTCCTTTCCCTCTTTTGGCCGCCAAATAACCAGATTCGATCAGCTGATTGTAAACGCCTGCAATCGTATTGTGATTAACTCCCAAATACTCTGCTAATTGAGTCACCGTGGGTAAGAAATCGTCAGGCGCTAGCTTTCCTAGCATGATCAAGAGCTTAATTTGGCCAATAATTTGGGCGCTGATTGTGATTGGAGCTTTAGCATTAATAAGAATGTATTTCAAAACAGAACTAGACACAACAACACAGGGAGCTTAACGCAGGTTGACAGAAGTGAATGCCGGGAACATTTTCCCGGTAAGGCTTCCTCAGGTTTTACCAATCTACTTGGTATTCCATCACTGGACAACCATGATATAGGGTTGTTTTTGAATTTCACCAAGACTTGACAATGGAGATTGATATGAATAACCCTAACCAAGAATCCTTTACAAGGATTAGTAGTTCTTACAGAGAATCTTACAGAGCAGAAGATGTCAATGCTCAAACATAAAAATCACAAAGATTCCAATAACAATCATGCAGAACCCTTAGCTCTGATAATTCTAAGTGCTGTCAAATAGACTATAGATAAATTCTTCAATCACCACACAAACACCTATGGCGCATCGTTTACTAGAGCATCACCCGTCGCCGCCTCAACAAGAATAATCTAATTCAACATAATTTATTATACCTTCTTAATAGTATTTCACAAGTAGCTTTCTTATTGGAACGTTACCAGAGCCCCAATAGCCCTACTCCCCCATCAATAGGTTAATCGTTCCAGTCTAAATTCAGAGAGGCTGTATGAAGAGCGTTTGCTCACCTTAACCCGCCTGAAAAAGCGACGAAACCCGCCAAAAAAGTTCCTTTTTTGATGGGCAGTTCATGAGGATATAAATAATTTCAGACTATCTAATGGAGAATTTATCAGGTGTCCTCTAAGACAAAACTATTCGATTAGCAATTTTCAGAGAAATTGTATGCAACGTCTCTGAAAACAAGTTCTCAGGATTATTCGAACAATCTCACCCTCTAATAAATTCTTCAAAATGAGAACTGAACTGCTTTTGACTAAAACTTTATTATCCCTGATTACGGGAAAGATTAAGACACATGATTTGCTAGGCGGCATACCCATACTCACTACAATCGGATATATTCACGAAATAACCAAATCCTTCCAACAATTTTCTGGCCCAACCATTGAGGTTGGGAAAACCGCTCAAAAATTCTTCCGTCCTTGAGCCTGATAGTATCTTGGATGATTGAGTTTTTTTGTACATACACCCCTCTCACTTGCATAAGGAAACAACCAGGCTTCTCAAACTGCTCCGCAACAAATGCTAAAGCTAAATCATCATTCTGTGACGCTACAATTTTTTCAGGAAGTCTCCACATCTCTATAAAAGTTCTGTTCAGACTCACCATCCTTCTCTGATTATCAACTATAAGGATTCCAAATCTTTCTGCATCCTTAATTTCAACAGACACGTCATTTGACTTGCCTACTATTTCAAGGTTACTACCAGAGCCAGGAAACTCCCAACATTGACATTCCCTATAAGTTTGATCAGGAGAGTACTTCAACATCTCTGATGTCCTCAATTTTTTATCTCTCGCTGCGTCAGATCTTCAGGGGGTTTTATCCACCAATACTTCTAATATATTCCACCAAACAATCAGGGATTGGGTTACTATGGTGATAGTATTAAGAGTAGGGATAAAATGAATATCCTTATGCTCGTGATGAACAATTTAATCGAATATTTAAGGTTCAAAGCTTTAAAATACAAGCGCTTCTATTATGGAGAACATACCAAACCTGAAAGAGCCGAGAATTTTCTGCTGTCTGATACTGATAGCAGGTATCCGCTTCAACCAGAACGTTCTATCACCAGGATAATTTCCTATTTTAGGTTCTGTGCCTGATGGCTTCTTGATTTGTGTGTCCTTTGTGTCTTGATGACTTTTATTTATCCTGCTTAAATTTGGCATCTTAGAATCAGAATGAACACAAGCATTACTGTAGGTTCCAATTTCCTTCCTCTGCGTTTTCAAAACAAATAAGATAGCCGTATTGCTCTTTATAGATTCATCTAATAATTACAGACAGGATACTTATCAGTTAGCCTAATCATGATGGACAAAAGGCGAATAGAACTCAGAATTTGCTATCCAGATTACTCCGAGTGTATAGATGTATAAAAAGTTACGTTTAGAGGCAAAGCCTCTAAACAGGGGGCAAACAGGTTAAATTATTTAACTTATTACTCCCATAAGAAATTCAAAAGAAATATTTATACTATTTAATTGGTATTTTTTTACTAGTTCTATACCATTCAACCAAACGCATCTAAAGCAGTTCTGTTCAGGAGATATTCATGCAGTGGTTATTGAATCTAGCAGAAAAGCATCGTTCAAGACTCCTCTCTGGAGTTTTCTATACAGAATTAGACTTAGCTGCCAGTCCGTTAGACATCACAGGTTGG
>JAKSDM010001124.1 GCA_022360135.1 Pseudanabaenales cyanobacterium
TGATCAACCAGCTTGAGGATGAATCGATTCGGTTCCTCCACGATCCCTCCAACTTCGCAATGCCCGAGTCGAAATTTGATTATTATTAGCGATTGACAAATCGAGTTTTGAATAGAATTAACTAACCTCGCTTGAATCCTGCTCAATAAGATTTAAGCGAGGTTTTAATCTATACCACGATATTCTCTTAAGAGGCCAAGGCAACCTCTACCATCTGCTGAAGTTCACCATTTTGGTAAAGCTCAATCAGGATGTCTGAACCCCCAACAAATTCACCGTTGATATAAACCTGAGGAATCGTCGGCCAGTTGGAATACTCCTTAATACCCTGGCGAATCTCAAAATCTTCCAAAACATCAACTGTTTCAAAGGGGACGCCGAGGACGTTAAGGATTTGAACCACGTTGTTAGAAAAACCACATTGGGGCATCAGTTTATTGCCCTTCATAAAAAGTACGATCTTGTTCTGTTTGACTAAATTGTCAATCCGCGCTTTCAATTCTGGATTCATGGCTTCTAATACATCTTGGGTAAACGACTGAATATGCTTTTATGGGGTCTGACTGGCTGTGGCCCAAGTTTCAGGAGTGTAGGTCTTCAGAGACAAGGCGTGAATCGCCTCGGAAGACATGGCCTGCCTAACTGCGCTATACACCAATTGATGTTGCTGCACCAGGCTACGGCCTTCAAATTGGGATGAAATGACAGTGACCTGATAGTGGTCACCTCCCCCAGTAAGATCCTGAATTTGAACTTGAGCATCCGGCAGCCCTGCTTTGACCATCCATTGAACCTGATCTGGGCTTATCATCCTGGCTCCTTCAGTGAGATTCACAGACCTAAAACAAACATATCCTATATGACTTTCCAGTTTAGCGAACCCAGCCATAGACTTGACTAGTTGACCCTTTAGCGAGGCGCCGAAGAGGCTGATTCCCGATCGCCATCATTGGGATAGGGAATTTCAACAAAACCCAATTCAAATAGCTGTTGATAGGCCTGCTGCCCAAGTTCACGAGTGGGCTGCTGGCTGCGAAGAATTTGGATCAGTAAGGGGACGGCCAATTCAGGCTGATTCTGTTGGCGATGGACCAAAGCCAGTTGATAAGCGGCCTGATCTCGCTTTTGAGCCCCTTCCAAAGCTCTGCGACGATGATTATCGGTAATGCGGCTATCGATTCCAATAAATAGAGAAGACAACTCTTGATAAAAATTGGAGAGTTGATCAAAAACCTGGCGGGCTTCCCGTAGCTTGCTAGCGGCTAAGGTATAGTCCTGAACGCTAATCGCCTCGGCAGCTTCAACCAATAACCGCTCTCCTGCAGCCATACTGAAGATGCTTGAGGGCTGATTTAAAGGACGTAAGTCATCGGCGTCCTGCTCTATAGTGTCTGTAGGAAATACTTCCTGGATTTGGGCCTGACTGGGCAAACTCCACATCAGAAGCACTGCTGCGGGTAGGCCCAAAATGTAGTTACAGGCAGAAACACGAATTTTTTTTAGGGAAACCATGACACAACCTTAACGTATCGGTAGTCAGGACAGATTTGACCTTCGGTATCTTATCATCGCGGCGCATTGATGCTGCTATTCATGGCGCGATTACGGCTACTAAAGCAAGGGTTTGATTGCTGCCCTGGACAGGATACAGAACTTGCAATTTATTTAGACTAACAGGTTTGGGGGTTAGTTCCACAATGAGTAACACACCATCTTCGAATGGAAGTCCTTCGCCTCAGGTCAGTCCGTTGGCTGAGCCAGACGACGGTGTAATTTTGCAGCAGGGCGGCGAGGAACTGATTTTGGCAAAGGCGGCCGATCGCTTCACCTTGCAGCCAGTTTCACCGGATCCAAAGATCCTTGCTCAACTCAGAGAACAGATTCAACCGATATCGGTTCGACCGGTGGCTTTAGGGCAACTACAGGAGTGGGTAGTTTCCCAGTCGGCGCTTGAGACCGCGCTTGAGACCGCGCGACAATCGCCAGCGGTC
Source organism: Pseudanabaenales cyanobacterium (assembly GCA_022360135.1). Lineage (GTDB taxonomy): Bacteria > Cyanobacteriota > Cyanobacteriia > Phormidesmidales > Phormidesmidaceae > JAKSDM01. Next base: position 1,992 of record JAKSDM010001124.1, read on the forward strand.
GCATTCGCTAGTCATGTTTACCAACTGCAGATGGATCAAGCATGGATGTATCTGACCGAGCAGATTACGGTGCAGTTTGCCCCCCGGATTTCTCTCCCGACCATTAAGGCGATCGCGGCTCAATTGGGATTAGCCCAGATCGCTGTAGTTGAGGGAATTTCCCAGACCTTTGTGTTTGAGGTGACTAAAGCCGCTGCCGCCAACCCAATCAAACTGGCCAATCGACTCATGCGGCGGCCTGAAGTGCTGACGGCTGAACCCGATGTGGTGATTCAAAGGCAGTCGCTGCATCGTCCTGCGGATACCCTTTATAACCAGCAGTGGCACTTGAACCATGTCGGCGGCGACGCGTTAGTCGCCAACTCTCATATTTCGGTCGAGTCAGCTTGGGATATTACCAAAGGCAGTCGCTCTGTGGTGATCGCCGTTGTGGATGATGGGTTTGATCTCAATCACCCGGATTTTCAGGGTCAGGGTAAGCTCGTAGCGCCTCGGGATATCAGCCGCAGAGACGCCCTACCGATGCCGAGTCAGGATCATGAAAACCACGGGACGGCGGTAGCCGGTTTGGCGATCGCAGAAGAAAACGGCGCTGGCGTGGTGGGAGTAGCCCCTGGCTGCGCCTTCATGCCAATTAAATTCCCGCTACAGATCAGTGATCGGTCGATTGAGCAAATTTTTCAGTGGGCAGTTGACCAGGGGGCGTCGGTGATCTCCTCCAGTTGGTCTGCAACTGACCGTCGATCCCCCCTCAGACTGCGGCAGCGAAACGCCATCATGCGGGCGGCGACCCAAGGCCGTAACGGAAAGGGGTGTGTAGTCTTATTCGCCGCTGGAAATGCGAATCGTCCCCTGAACGACTTCATCCAAGAAAGGGGCTGGCCTAAACAAAATCCGCCGAGTGGGAAGCAGAAATGGTTGAACGGCTTTGCCATTCAACCCGATGTGATTGCTGTTTCTGCTTCCACCAGTCTGAATCGCAAAGCCGCCTACAGTAATTGGGGTAAAGATATTTCTGTCGCCGCCCCCAGCGGCAATAATATGCATCCCATGCAGGGAGCAGATAGGACAGGACCTGAGATTAATACACCGCAACCGGGTCGAGGCATGATGACGAGCGATCGCACCGGCCCAGCAGGCTATTACCGCGAGGATTATATCTCAGGCTTTGGCGGCACCTCCAGCGCCTGCCCAGTAGTGGCGGGGGTTGTCGGTTTGATGCTCTCGGCCAACCCTGATTTAACCGCCCGGGAAGTCAAGCAGATTCTACAGGAAACAGCGGATAAGATCATTGACCTTAACCCCGATCCCCAACTGAGGCTGCGCCATGGCGACTATAGCGCCAAAGGCCATTCACTTTGGTTTGGGTATGGCAAAGTGAATGCCTTTAAGGCCGTTCAAGCCGCCCAAAGACGTCGTCAACCTCGCCGTCTAACCCGCACCATCAAAGTTCAGAACAATCAGTCAGTTGACATTCCTGATAATGATCCCAATGGCGTCATCAGCACCATTCGGATCAACCAGAATGGCTCTATTCAGGACATTCAGATTCGGGTTGATATCGAACATAGTTTTCTTGGCGATATAGCCCTCACCCTGATTAATCCCAGCGGTCAAGAAACCCTACTCCAGGGCCGCACCCTAGGCCGCCGCACCCAACTCAAAACCACCTACACTCTGACCACTACTCCCAGCCTAAGACATCTCCTAAATCAGTCAGCCTCTGGTCAATGGCGGCTTAAAGCCGTTGATTTCGTCCCAGTCAACATGGGGAAAATTAGGGGTTGGGAGTTGGCGATTGGGGTGTAGAGAATGACCTATTCATCTTCATCGCGATCGCCAATTCCCAATCATCAAAGGGTTCAGAATCATTAGAGGGTTTAGACAGCTGCAGCAAAGCCGCTTTGAGATCAGCCGTCAGGCGCCGGGCGCCATCTTTGACGGACCCAGCGACATAGTTTTTGACTGATAGAGGGGCGCCAATATTCACGCTGACCTCACAACCCCAGCAAGGATAAGGCTGGCTGTAGGACAGATTGATAGGGACAATTTTGCCCCCTAGAGCAGGTTGACTTAGCTCTGCTTGTAAGGCGAGACGCGCCAGTCCCGGCTTAAGCGGATGTAAATTACCGTCACGGAAGATATTACCCTCTGGGTAAATCACCATCATTTCGCCCTGCTGCAATAACTCCACCCCATGACGCAAACTGGAAATTGCCGGACGACGGACGTTAACAGGAAATCCGCCGAGCCGACGAATCAACCACCCCTGCAATCCCCGCATTTCATCTGCAGTGACCATGAAACGCAGATCACGTCCGGTTACCCGCCGCCCCGTTGCATAAGGGACAATCAATGAATCCCAACGAGAGCGGTGGGTAGGCGCCAGAATAACCGGGCCGGTCAGAGGAAGATTTTCCTGCCCACTGATTTCAATTCGACCGAAATGGAGGGGGATTACTATGCGGCAACCCAAAAGGTAAGCCAATGGGGTCAGCCAAGGAGAAAACTGAGAGGTTGTAAATTGGCATTCACACCGTATCTTCTCTTGACTGATTTCCTTGGATATGACTGCGGGACAGGTCGATATCATGATAACTGTCACAAGAACTTTAAGAGGATTTACCCTGAACTTTACCAAAGGTAAAACGTTTTACATATTTGTAAAGTTAGAAAGGGACACTTTTGGGGGGTGTCCATGCGATCTCGGAAGGCTGCCTGAGGCGATCGCACAGGCTAGAACACCTCCGATGCCTTGGATTGGCGGCAATGCTGCTGAAACCAGGCTTGCAATTGTTGACGACAGGCGCTTTCCAGGATTCCCCCTAGAACTGGCAAATGGTGGTTTGAACAGGCACTATCTGGTAAATTCAATACGGAACGAACGGCCCCGGTCTTCGGATCATCCGCCCCGTAAACGAGCAAACTCAAACGAGCCTGAATAATCGCCCCAGCGCACATCGGGCAGGGCTCCAACGTGACATAGAGGGTGCAGTGGTGAAGACGCCAGCTTTTCAGCGCCTGCCCCGCGGCTCGCAACGCTAATATCTCTGCATGAGCGGTTGGGTCCTGGTCTCGCTCTCGTCGATTGGCGACTTCGGCCACTAGCTCATCCTCAGGGCCCACTATGACAGCGCCGACGGGAACCTCTCCCGCCTTACCCGCGACCTCGGCTAATTCCAAGGCCCGAATCATCCAGCGACGATGGGTTAGATAGGTTTTGTCCCGAATCAAAGGGGGAGGGATTTCAAAAGGCATGACTCAAGGATCCCAATTTCCGACGATCCCAATTTCCGACAAACCTGGCTTGTCTAACGATTAATTACTATCGGCTCAGCAATCTTGACAACTTCTTCACCGGAGCGTAGCCTTTATGCTTGGAATGCAGTTTTTACGCTATTTGCAGAGTGTGATTCCATCACCAAACACTAAATATAGCGATTAATCAGGAGCTGGTTCAAAAAAAACGGGTTAGACTAGACCATACTAAACAGGGGCGTAAGTAAAGTGTTCATGCGAGTTCTCTTTAAGCATATAATGATGGGCTCCAACTTAAAGTGGAAAGTTATGCCTGGGATCAAAACCAGAAGTCAGAATCCATTTTATAGCTGGCTCCTGACTTCATTCTCAGCCAGAACGTTCCGGCTTAGGTAAACAGCCTGAATAAAATATCTGTAAGAGGATTCTCATGGTGTGTACCTATCAATGATTGTCAATCGGTTACACAATGAATGCGGAATCTCGATAACCCTGTATTCTAGGGTGATCGGTCTTTTGGGTAGAGGTGCAGGATATGTTTAAGTTCCTCACAAAAGCGGATTATCTGTTACGGGAGACAATGCTTGGATTGCAGCGGGGCGGCTGGATGAATTGGGCGGCTGTGAGCACCATGACGGTCCTGCTATTTTTGTTTGGCATTAGTCTGCAATCAACCTGGCAGCTGGAGGGTTTGCTGAATCAGTTTGGCAGTCAGTTAGAGGTCTCGGTTTATCTTGAAAGCGGGGTTGAGGCCAGTAGCTTAAAACCAGCCGTTGAAGCTATGGCTGGGGTTGCCTCGGTGAAAGCGATCAGCAAGGAAGAAGCCTGGGCGGACTTAGTTAAGGACTTAGGGATTTCAGAAATCAAGGGAGCGACTGACCAGCTTAGTGGTAATCCGTTAGTTGATGAACTTAGGGTCAAGGCGCGTAGCTCTGAAGATGTCTCGGATTTAAAGGTTAAGTTAGAAACCCTTCAGGGGGTGGACGAGGCCAGCTATCTGCCTGAAGTTGTCAAGCGTCTGGCCCAGCTGAATGATGGTGTCCGCTGGGTCAGTTTGTTTATCCTTGTTATTCTGAGTCTGACTGCGATCGCTGTTATCACTACCACCATCCGCCTGATCGTCATGGCCCGTCGCCGAGAAATTGAGGTCATGCAACTGGTTGGGGCAACTTCTGTTTGGATTTATCTGCCGTTTATCCTGCAAGGAGCCACCTTCGGTTTAGTCGGCGCTACAGTTTCTTGGGGATGCTTGATTAGTATTCACCACTTCCTAAATCAACTCGCCGTGCAGCAGCCAGACTTTATTCAGTTCCTGGCAAACGGCCTACAACTCAGCCCAAGGCAAACGATATTTCTGCCCCTCTCTCTTTTCTCATTGGGAGGAACCGTTGGCCTCATGGGCAGCCTGCTCGCTGTCCGTAAATTCGCCTTGCGATGAGTCGCCGTTCATATTAAAGGCAAGATTTTCAAGATTTTGGGTAGCTTTGGTTACCCGTATAGTTTTTGCTGAGGCATACAAGCTAGGCTGAAAGGGTATTTCGTCCCCGCATGGCTCGAGTTTTACAGGCTTGAGTTTTACACAATCATGACCCAACCCGATTTTCAAGCCCATACCAAGCAGGGAGACGTCAACAAGATCGCCGCCCTGATCACTCAAGGTCTCCGGGCTAAAGGCATTATTGCAAAAGCCTCCCTAAAAGAAGAATGCCTGAGGGTAATCTTGGAGTCAGAACAGCCGCTAGTGCAACAAGAGTTAGTGGCTTGGGTGCATGAGAAACTTAACAGTTTGGGGGCTGACTCGATCAAAACGTTGAAAGTTTATGGTTGGCAGACCGGGGTCTCTGCTTTGGCCTGGGAGCAAACAGTCGAGTTGGACAATCAAGATAGTTTCATTTTATTAAAGAAACCTGAGGAACTCCCCTCTGGTCCTGAATTTCTGACAACTTTGAAGACATTTAAGTTCTCCTCAGTTGTCCCCTATAAGCAGGCGCTTAGCCCCGATTTGTACAATAGCAATGTCGTCAGGCTGCTGATATTCTTCAGTTTGTTTCCCTGGGTCGTGGGTTGGCTGACTGTAGATGCCGGACTGGCGCAAGTCGCCTGGATATTAGGCATTTATTACGCCTTTATTTGGGGTATTGTTCTGCGTCAATTAATTAAACCTGTCCAGTTTTCTTGGAGCGACACGCTTAAATGCACTGCTTTCACTGTATTTGTGGGGATTCCCCTATTGCTATTTTTCCAGCATGTACCGCTGTTCAGGCTGCTATACGTCGCTAGTGACCAATCTGGCTTAATTCTGAACATGCTGGGTTTTGTGCTGGGGGTAGGTGTATTGGAAGAAGTCTGTAAGGGGTTATCGGTTTATCTGTTTTTGCTGCGTCCCGGCAAATTGAGCGACCCCCTTACGGCAGCATTTTATGGGGCCATGTCAGGACTGGGATTTGCGATCGCTGAAGGGGCTGAATACTCTGTCCGATATTCGTTTGGACTGGTTTCGGGGGAGCTGAATTTCGGTGAGTTTGTTTTAGTGAACACCCTCCGATTCATCTCACTGCCGCTATTTCACGCCATTTGGGCGGGTATCGTCGGTTACTTCCTGGGACTGGCCGCCATCAACCCCTCCCGAGAGAAGTCCATCATTTTTATTGGGGTGGCGATCGCCGCCATCTTGCACGGACTCTACAATACCTTTTCCAGCAATTTACTGGGATTAGCCATTCTGGTTTTTTCAATTCTGCTGTTTGTAGCCTATCTCCGCCGCAGCCGCCAGCTAGTGAATGAAATGAGACAAGCGGAAAACGATCAAGGCAAGTTAAGGCTGAGCCGGTAAAGCA
>JAKSDM010001752.1 GCA_022360135.1 Pseudanabaenales cyanobacterium
CAAAAACACGGTTTCGATGTCGTCAGAGAGGGTTTTATTCGTGTGAGCCATCTGCAGTTCCTTTTCAAAATCTGAAAGAACCCGCAGCCCTCGCAACAACACCTTAGCTTTTCGCATTCTGGCATAGGTTACGGTTAACCCGTTAAAGCTATCTACTTCGACATTAGGTAGGTGACTAGTAGAGCGGCGAATTTGCTCTATTCGTTCAGCAATTGTAAACAGGGGCGTTTTTCCAGGATTATAGGAGACAACCACAATCACCTGCTCAAACAGCTGACAGCCCCGCGTAATGATATCAAGATGCCCAAAGGTGATGGGATCGAAGCTACCAGGGTAAATTGCCGCCACAACGGGATATGCCAGACTCAATGAGGCGATTATAGCGAACTTAGGTTAGCAACAAAGCCTTAATAAAAACAAGATCAAATTTGGTTCTCCAGACCTAGCTATGAATTCTAGGTTTGCAGTAGAGAGTCGACAGTAATTCACTCTCGACTGCCGCCAGGGTTTCTAATCGCTGATTAACGGCTGAGAGTTCAAAATAAGTAGTCGCTAAGACCCAGTATATTCCGTAGTGTCTGGCTTCTGAAGCCATCAAACTCCGATAGAACTGAGCCAGGTTAGGGTCGGGGCAGTGGTTCGCCAGGAGACCCAACCGTTCATGGCTACGGGCCTCGATTAGAGCGGAAACCAATAGCAGATCTAACATCCGGTCCGGTTCTTCTCGGCTAATCTGCGCCTTGAGCCCAGCCGCATAGGGGGGGGCGGATAAAGGCCCAAGGGGAATGCTGCGGCGCTCTAACCATTGGTTAACCTGCTCGAAGTGGCTCAATTCTTCCTGGGCGATCGCAGTCAAGGCTCGCACTAATTTAGTGCTAGAGGGATACCGAAAAATTAGATTCAAGGCTACCCCAGCCGCCTTGCACTCACAGTGAGAATGATCCAGCAGAATGATGTCTAGATTGCTGATGGCCTGCTCAACCCATGCCTCAGAGGTCTGGCTGACTAAAAATTTGATCGTCGGTTGAGGCAAAGGCAACACGCTAGATAATCACCTAGAATCAAGACAAAGAGGCGGTCAATTCTTTAATATTACTAACTCAGCTAAAGAGCCCATAACTCCTTATGAGGCGCTATTAGCTAAGCATATCGCCCGTACTCATTGCTCGCAAATGACTAACCAAAGCATGTAGACCCAGACGATAACTATCGACGCCAAAGCCGCTAATTTGACCAATGGCTACTGGAGCGATGAAGGAATGATGACGAAACGCTTCGCGCCGGTAGAGATTACTCAAATGAACCTCGACCGTAGGCAGATCAACCCCTGCGATCGCATCTCGAATCGCTACGCTGGTATGGGTGTAAGCGCCTGGATTAATCAGCAAGCCTTGATAGCAACCCATTGCCGATTGGATCGCATCGACTAGAGCGCCTTCATGATTTGACTGGAAACATTCCACCTTAGCCTCTAGACACTTGCCTTCTTGAGCAAG
>JAKSDM010000562.1 GCA_022360135.1 Pseudanabaenales cyanobacterium
GAATTTCCGCCGGGTCAATCTGGAAGGTATCGTAAACCTGACGTTGAAGTCGGGTTTGGGAATCCCCATTGGGCGCAGTGATGCCGTTGGTGCGGCCGTCCTGGTTCACGCCCCAGCCTCGAATGACACCTAGGATACGGTCCCCATCCCTTGCCGCGTCCTCCAGCCGCTTCATCAACAGGACGCCCACGCCTTCAGCCGGGACAAAGCCATCGGCGCGCTGATCAAATGTGCGGCAGCGCCCGTTGGCGGAAAGCATGCCAGCCTTGCCCGTCATGATGTGCATAGCAGGCCCAGCCAGAACGGTAACCCCACCTGCCAATGTCATGTCGCTGTTGCAGGCGGCTAGACTGTCACAGGCCATCGCGATGGCGACCAGAGACGAAGAGCAAGCAGTGTCCAGAGCCAGACAGGGTCCATGCAGATCTAACGTGTAGGCGATCCGGGCTGGCAAGATAGACGCGGCGCCTCCCATTAATGCTTGGGCGTTTAAGCCTTCCGCTTCCAGCGACATGCCGTAATCCCCGGCGCCGCACCCCGCAAACACGCCACACTTTGTGCCTGACAAAGCGGCAGGATCGTAACCAGCATCCTCAATACAGGCCCAACTTGCTTCCAGGAATAGTCGCTGTTGCGGATCCATTAGTTCCGCTTCACGGGGGGAAATGTTGAAAAATAAGGGATCGAACTTGTCAGCGTCTTCCAATACGCCCATCCATTTGTATTGCGTTTTGTCCGAAGCATCGGATCGACTGTCATAAAAGTTGTCCGGGGACCATCGCTCTGCAGGAATCTCGCTGACGCAATCCATACCCCGCTCGATGTTCTGCCAAAAGGTATCGAGGTCGCGGGCCTTGGGAAATTGTCCGGACATACCGATGATGGCGATGCCTCCTCTTCGACTGGCAGCGATCGCAGGCGGCTTAGCGGCCGGTTCAGGCGACTTGAAAGTTACCGATTTTTCAGGGAGCGGCGGCGAGGCGACATCGTGGTCGCCTCGCTGTTCAGTCAAACGTGTCCCGGCCATTCGTCCAATAAATTCAGCGAACCTTCGCAGCGTGGGATGATTGTAGACCTCGACCGCCGTTACGCTGACGCCGTATTGCTCATTGAGCTTTCGCACCCAGGTGACGCCCGTGATGGAGTCCAGTCCCATGTCAATGAACTGCGTGTCAATGTCCACGCGCTCGGGCTTGATAAACAGTTCCGCGGCAAGGGTGTCGCGCAGAGTTTTGAGAATGGAGTTGAGCGAGTCGGAATCCGTCGTAGCAGCTTTCAGCGGTTGCTCGACACTGTCCTCTCCACTGCAAGGGCGACAATTTTCGTCAACCATTTTTGTCTGCCGCATGAGCAGATCGGCGAATCGGTTCAACGTGAAGTGGTTGTAAACCTCGGCCGCCGTCAGGTTGACGCCGTAATGTTCGTTGACCCGGCGCACCCAGGTGACGCCCGTGATGGAATCCAGTCCCAGATCGATAAACGGGACATTCTCATCCACACGTTCGGACTTCAGGTGCAGCTCATCGGCGAGTGACTGGCGCAGGAACGCCAACATCTGGTCGCGGCTGTCGTTAGCAGAGGCGACTGATAACGCGATCGCGGCCTTCTCCTCACCGGATGCAACCGCCATGCCCAAATTATAGTGTTTTCGAATCCGCTCCTGAACCTCTTGGTTGCCGACGAAGGTCTTTTCGTGCATGGCCAGTTCCAGGGCATAGTTCGGCTCCAACATTTCCCGCAGGAGGAGGGACCGGCCAGTCTTGATCCTCACCAGCTCCTCCCTGGAGCACCGCGCCAGTTCGCCAGCCCGCAGCAGGCCGCGCTCAAGCACCTGGTCTCGCGGCAAGACACTCATGTCAATCCCCCGCGCGCGAAGTTCGCACCCTTTATATTCCCTCGCTGTAAAAAGGATCTCTCTGCCTAGATCCCAGCCAAACCGATCTGGAAAAATCAACGTCGCGCCAGCCCCTGGGGTAAATCCATACTGCATGTACGGACTGAAATAGACGCTCTCCTCGCTGAAGATCGCCTCGTCACAAAACATTCCCAGCGCCCATCCGGGACCGATGCCGTGGCCCTGCATGGCCGCGATCACCGGAATCTCGCATTCCAGAGGGAGACTAAAAATCTTGTCGTCGGTGAATCGGGCGGTCCCAGCCTGAATCGATAACAGCGTTTCCTGGGCGCCGCCGCAGGCAAAGTAATGATCGTATCCTGTTAATACCATTGCCTTGTAGCGAGTATTGCCGCACACATGGGCAAAGATTTCATTGACACCCTCGACAAAGGCTTTTGAAAACGTGTTGCGGCTATCGCGATCGCACAAGGTCACAAGCAAAACGCCGCAAGGATAAACCTCGGCGCGCACGACGTCGGATTGCAAAGGAAGCGGCTCCGATATTCCCAGATCCGCAACCCGAATTGGACTGGAACTCGCGATTGACTCGGGCTCTATCCCGATCGTCGCCGACCGGGATGTGAGCATCTTTGCTAGATGCTGTTTCAATTGAACCAAGGCTTCCTTAGGCGCCTGCGCCAATTCACTGGCAAGCTTGGCCGCATGATCGTTGACGAGATCTGTCGAGACCACTGGCGCCAGCAGACCCATCGCCTTTAATTGGGCGCTGCTGAACGATCGCTTTTCGGTCAGTAGAGCGCCGCCGCAGCGATCGCCAAATCGCTCGAGCAAGAAGTTGCGCTCTTGCTGAGACGGTTGCCATCCCCCCTCGGGCTCGTGCAATTGGAACTCCGCGCCCTCCCCACAAACCATGAAATCGCACAAACTCGCCAATAGACAGTCGGCGCCCTGGCAACGATCTTTCACGGCGGCGATCAATGGCAGCTCGACTTGCGCAAGCATCTGGATCAGATCCGGCCCAACTGGCCCAACTGGCCCAAAAAGAAAGAAATCTGGGTTCCCCACCAAAATCACGACCTTGGCGTCCGGGTTCGAGGCAATGGCCTCGAGACTTTGGTGCAAACTGGAGATCAGTCGCGAAGACACCCGGTCAGGCCCGGCCGGATCGCTCGCCGTGATGCGATAAAGGCCATTGCCATCGCGCCGCCATTCAAACGGGCGGAAAGTGATCGAAGCGACCGTAGAGAGACGCGGCTCACTTTCCTGTCCAAAGCTCTCCAGCGGCATCAGAGTATGTTTGCTAATTGAACCTGCAGACGGTTGAAAACGGGACGCCGTCACCCCCGCCGGGGTATCCAGCAAAACGGAAATCGAGGGCTCCTGGCCCGCACACGATGATGGCTGCTCTTGCACCTGACGAGGTGTCTCAGGCAGCCAATACCGATCCTTTTCAAACGGATACCCTGGCAGCCCATGCATACGACGACGCCCTGCCCCATGCAAGGCGTTCAAGTCTATTGCCACGCCCCGCGCCCAAGACTCGGCAAATTTGTCCAATTGTCCTGTACAAAGCCATTCCCGGATCTGCGCCTCACCCGTCATTCCGTTTGAGTCCTGCCCCAATTGAGCAATACCCGCAAAACATTCCTGAGTCGCCGGATCATGTAAGAAGGCTTCGATGCGACGCAGCAATTCCCATTGATCGTCAGCCACGATGGCGACGCGATGGGACATGGGCTCCCGGCCAGTCTGCATTGTGAAGGCCAAATCTTTGAACTGTTCAGGGCTCAGGTCCTCCAGATCGACAAGATAATCCCGCCAAGTCTCGGCAAGTACCCGCAGCCGCTCGTCGCTCTTGGCCGAGAGTACAAAGAGCGACGCCGCTTCAGTTGCATCAGGCATTGGCGGCGGCGGTTTCGATGCTTTAGAAAAGCCTTCCACAACCATGTGTACATTGGTGCCGCTGAACCCGAACGAACTTAAAACACCGATGTGACGGCCCTGAGCGTTTGACTCCCAGTCACGCAGCCGGGTGTTGACAAAGAAGGGACTGTTCTCAAATGCAATATGCTGGTTAGGTCTCGAAAAGTGGATGCTGGGCGGGATCTTGCGATTATGAATGGACAACAGCAGCTTGATCAGCCCGCAGACGCCTGAGGCATGTACACAGTGACCGATGTTGCTCTTCACGGAACCGATCGCACAATGCTGCTGTTGATCGGTGAATTTTCGGAAGGCGTCTGTCAAGGCTTTGATCTCGACAGGATCGCCCAGTTTGGTGCCAGTGCCGTGCGCTTCAACATAACCAATATCCGCAGCGTTGACACCTGCTTTCCGATATACACCCTCTATCAACCGGGCCTGAGCCAAACTGCTAGGCGCCGTGATGCCATTGGTTCGACCGTCTTGGTTCACCCCCGAACCTTTAATCACGCCATAAACCTGGTCGCCATCCCGGATGGCGTCCGAAAGCCGTTTCAACACCACGACTCCGGCAGCCTCTCCGGGCACAAAGCCATCCGCCTCATCATCGAACACCTTACATTTGCCGTCCACAGCAAGCATTCCAGCCTTGCTGCACAGGATGTGAAAGTCGGGCGTAACGTGGATAGAGACGCCGCCCGCCAGTGCTAACGTCACTTCGCCATGGCGCAGGCTGTCACATGCCAGGTGGACCGCAGTGAGCGAAGAGGATGAAGCGGTGTCAACGGTCAAGGCGGGACCCTTAAGATTCATGAAATAGGCGATCCGCGCCGCCAGAATAGACGCATCATTGCCCATGAAGGCAGACGCGTCCAGGGGCAGCCCCGCCTTTCTCAGGTGGGCC
>JAKSDM010000833.1 GCA_022360135.1 Pseudanabaenales cyanobacterium
GCTTGTCCTTTGGCGGAATTCACAGCCGATTCCCGTTCCCCTTCAGAGGTAAGAACAGCCGCCCGCTTACGTCGCTCTGCCGCCATCTGCAGTTCCATAGAGTCTTGCACTGCCTTGGAGGGTACGATATCTCGCAGCTCTACCCGTGTGACCTTGACCCCCCATGGATCGGTGGAGATATCCAGTTCCCGCAATAGGATTTCGTTGATTTCTGACCTCGCTGTGAATGTCTCATCTAGCTCCAGCTTGCCCATCTCCGCGCGGATTTGGGTCAGCACCAGGTTGACCATGGCCGACCGCAGATTTTCGACCTTGTAGTAAGATTTCTCCATATCGACAATGCGCCAGTAAACGACGGCGTCTACGGTAATCGATACGTTGTCACGGGTAATGCACTGCTGAGCGGGCACATCCAGCACCCGTTCCCGAATAGTTTGTTTGTAAGCCACTTTGTCAATGAAAGGGGTGGTGAAGTTTAGTCCTGGGGTCAACTTCTTGCCGCTATAGCGCCCCAGGGTTTCCACGAGCGCCTCGTCTCCCTGGTTGATGATTTTGACAGAACTCGCTGCGACGGAACCGCCAAGCGCCAGAAAGATAAGTAGCAAAACCGGATTCATAATTAAAACTCCTATATTTTGAAATTGTTAGATGCGAAATTGTTAGATGCAGGCGGGTTGGGATACGCTGAGGCAGAGCATAGGGGAAATTCAAAATACTCTACGAGAAGGGCAAAGCCCTACAAAATTCAAAACTTTCCAATCCAAGGGATAAAAGCCTTTGCGGAGCCATTCCGAATTAGGCTATAGAGCGCAAAGTGAAATCAAATCGCTGATTTAAGCAGTGAGTTCACTTTCGGGTAATACAAATAGAGTATTCCCCTTGCGACGGAGAACCACAACGGGCTGATCGACTGCGATCGCAAGCCGATCATCCTCACAACGCGCCTGCCAGGAATTCCCCTCATAGATAACCCGCCCAGTTTGTCCTGGTTCAATTGCAGTGATAGTTCGGGCTTCGGTGGACTCCACCAGTGTGTAAGGTGTCTGCTTAGGCGCAAAGCGGCGCAGCAAAAAAATAAAAATAAGAGAGAGAATCATCCAAAGTAGCACTTGCAGACTAAACTGAGGCACAATCAACGACAGCAGCGCCACCACAAAGGCGCTGACGCCCAAAGTAGATTCCACAAAAGCAGTGGGTAGGAACAGTTCCATCAAACAGAGCACCGTACCTAGAACCACCCAGAACTGGGTAAAAGGACTCATAGCTGATATGCAATACTGATTCAGTTGTTATATCTATAGGGTAAGTCAGATGAGATCGGGTTGATTGCTTAATCAGGTTGTGCAACGGGGCGATGGGGAGAGGGAGATACTGATAAAGGGTGAAGAACGAAGAACGTTTTGAATTTTGAATTTCGTAAAGGGATAAGGATAAAGTAGCTGATTGCTAACTGCTTAAGCCCTAATCCCGAAAATCCACTAGGATTAATCTAGCTTCTAGGATTAAGTTTAGGTTAGGCCCCTAATCATCTTGTTTTAAGAGTGGATCGTTGACATTGCTTGAGTCTATGAACAGTCCTGAGTCGCCTCTCCCTGGTTTTAAGCAATACCTTTGGGCGATCGGAGCAGGGGCGGAGGATATTCCAGTAGGTGAGCAGGTAGGCGATCGCTATACCGTAGTATCTCCCTGTATCTGGTTGGACACTAAACCGGATGAGCCGCCTGCAATCCCTGGCGAAATTCCAGAAGACATCATCCCCTATCTGAAGGCGCAGGACTATCGATTACACGTATCAGGCGTTTATGGATTGGTTCAAACAGCGGATTTCACGCCTATTCTATTGCTTGACAATGCTCCCGTTGATCGGGGTGGGAATCTCTACCCCACCTTGGTAGGGGCTTGGCCTAAGGCGCCTGCAGTTCGCCAAGTTTATTGGCTATGGCAAATTCTGGAGTTGTGGCCAGCGCTAATGGAATTGGACCTAGCCGCTAGTTTACTAGTGCCTGACAATGTACGGATTGAGGGGTGGCGGGTTCGGCTACTGGAATTCTACAGCGGATCAGATCTCCCCCTGGCAGAATTGGCGGATGTCTGGAGCAGTCTACTGTCAGATGCGCAGCATTCGGTTATGGAGCCGCTGCAGGCGATCTTGCAGGAAATGCGTCAGCCTGAAACCGCTTTTGAGGACATTTTGTCCCAGTTGAATCAATTGTTATTAACCCAAACGGCCCAACTTTCCCTTCGTCTGAGGATTGCAGGGGGAACTCACACTGGTCCTAACCACCTTCAGAATGAGGATTCGTTGTATCCCAACCGGGATGAGTTAGAGAAAACAGTCGCTGATACGGCTGCTTTGTTCCCTCGTTTGGCTATTGTGTGTGACGGGGTTGGGGGACATGAGGGGGGAGAAGTGGCGAGTCAATTAGTGGTGCGATCGCTCCAACTCCAGCTTCAAGCTTTGCTCAAGGACGGTGCAGACCCGGTTGAACAACCCCAGTTACTGTCCCCTGAGCAAGTCATGGAGCAGATTGAGGCGGCGATTCGAGTTGTGAATAACCTGGTCGTCAGCCAGAATGACAATCAAGGCCGAACGGATCGCCAGCGTATGGGGACAACGTTGGTGATGGCATTGCAACTTCCTCAGCGGATTTTGACGCCTACTGGTTGGGAGCAGAGCAATGAATTGTATCTGGCTCATGTGGGAGACAGTCGTGCGTATTGGATTAC
>JAKSDM010001015.1 GCA_022360135.1 Pseudanabaenales cyanobacterium
ATGGGTCTAGCAGTCTATGTTGCAGCTCCTCTGACGCAATCCCATGCCAGCCTCAGCCAGCCCCATCCATCAGCCAACCAAAGTCACGGAATTGTCCATTTGTTTAAGCATCATCAATCGCGACTGGAGCAAGCGACTGCTGATCTCATCTCCCAAAGTTCGGAAGCGACTTCAGAGCTATCAGAGGAGATTGATCTCTATGGTCAATCTCAAACCCCGTCTAAAGAGTGATCTAAGCTTCAACTAACAATCTTTGAAACAACGGGTAGAAATGATGAGTTTAATCATGAATATCCTTTAGAAGGGAGTGTAGAAATGACACTCCTTTTTAAGTTTAAGGGGATGTCTGATTTGCTCTGGGAAAGTCGGGTAGGGTAGGAAGACAGAAGACAGAAGACGGAAGGCGAGTGACTGGATTCTGTCTCAAGCTCTGTGGGTGCAAAAACGTACAAGACAGCGATCGCCCCATCCCGTTACACTACAGGGTGGACGATATTCCTATCCTGTCTATGAGTCGTCGATCCGGCCCCAAAGAATCCGTCAAGTTTTGGCGCGATCCCGTGCTGCATGATCTGGAGATGCTGCACGCCACCTACATCACCTATGCGTTCGCGCCCCACGCCCATGAAGGGTTTGGCATCGCCATTGTAGAATCGGGGGCAATGGCGTTTGAATATCGCGGAGCCACCTATATTGTCCCAGCGGGAAGTGTGGGGGTGACGCATCCCGGCGAAATGCATACGGGACAGGCTGTACTGGAAACGGGGTGGACTTATCGCACACTGCTGCCTGCCAGCGATTGGTTACAGCAGGCGGCAGAAGAACTGACGGAGTGTCCCAGTGCAATTCCCTATTTTGCCTCGCCCGTCATTCATGATACAGGACTCAATCAGCAGTTAATTGCGCTTCATCGCACCCTCGAAACCTCGCCCTCCCCCCTGGAACGGGAATCTCGTTTGCTTTGGAGCATGGCGCAGCTAGTCCGCACTTATGCTAGCCCTCGCCCCTTAGTCAAGTCAGTGGGAAAAGAGCACCGCGTTGTTCAACTGGTGCGCGACTATTTAATGAACCACTACACCGCTAATATTTCTCTCAATCAGCTGGCAAACCTGGCAAATCTGAGTCCACTCCGGCTGCTAAGAACCTTTCGGAAACAGGTCGGATTGCCTCCCCACGCTTACCTCAATCATGTGCGCGTGCATCAAGCCAAGCGACTGTTAGCGGCAGGTTGGTCAATTGCTGACGCCGCCTTAGAAACCGGGTTTACCGATCAAAGCCATTTGCATCGCCATTTCAAAAAAATGCTGGGCGTGACGCCGGGGCAATACACCCGAGGCTGCAAAAACGTACAAGATTTGGCGTCGCCGTCTAGATACGCTGACGTCATGTAGCACTCAAGCGATTCATCAAGGGTAGCTAGGGAGTCGCAGCGAAATAACATCCCATCCCCCATCCCCCCATCTCCCCCATCTCCCCTATCTCCCCATCCCCCATCTCCCCCATCTCCCCCATCTCCCCATCCCCCGTCTTCTACTGAAACTTTACTTGTACGCAAATCCCCTATGCCCACCCCCCATTCATGGTCCCACTCCGCCTTAGCGCGATCGCGCCCAACATCCCCCCACTCCGAATTTTGGGCAGGCGCCCGGGATATTCTTCCCCTCGTCGTTGGTGCAATTCCCTTTGGCATTATCTTTGGCGCCTTAGCAACCAGCAATGGTCTCTCAATCGGAGGCGCTCTGGCCATGTCGGCGCTGGTTTTTGCGGGTTCCGCCCAGTTTATTGCATTAGGCATGATTGCGGCTGGAACGGGAGGGCTGTTGGTGGTGCTCACAGCGTTTATCGTCAATCTTCGGCATCTGCTGTATGGGGTCAGTCTGGCCCCGCATGTGAAGGCGCTATCGCATCGATGGAAGGCAATCTTAGGGTTTTGGTTGACCGATGAGTCATTTGCGATCGCCATCCGTCGTTATGAGGCGCGCGATCGCTCTCCGTTTAAGCATTGGTACTACCTAGGGGCGGCATTAGCCATGTATGGCAACTGGCAGCTTTGCACCCTACTGGGCATTACCGTCGGTCAGCTCGTCCCCAATGCCGCTGAGTGGGGACTAGATTTCGCCATGTCGGTCACCTTTATCGGCATGGTGATTCCGTATCTAAAAACTAGACCCATGTTCATTGCGGTGATAGTGGCGGGCGCCGTCGCCCTGATTGCGGATCCCCTGCCCCATAAGCTAGGACTAATGGTTGCAGCGATCGCCGGGATTGGGGCCGGTGTTTGTAGTGAACGCGCTTTGAATGTCCATCGTCGTGATTAACCCTGCTCGTCTTCAGATTAATGGCTATGAATGAAATTTTGACTATTTTCGGAATGGCGGCCGCCACCTTTACAATTCGCTACGTTATGTTTGGGGTGAGCAGCCGTATCCCGCTGTCGCCCTCGCTGCTGAATGCGTTGCGCTATGTGCCGCCTGTGGTGCTTACGGCGATTGTCGTCCCAGAAGTGCTACTGAGTGAGGGAACGCTTCACTTCAGTTACCTCAATGCTCGACTGGCGGGGGCGATCGCGGCGGGTATTGTGGGAGGAATGAGCCAAAATCTGCTGCTGACCATCGTGTTGGGAATGGCGGTTTTCTTTGGCTGGCAGGGAATGTTGAATCTTTAATCTCACTTTTAACTCACTTTTTTAGCCGAACGTCTCACTTTCTTCTTACTGACGGGGCGAGAGCCTTTTCCTAAAGTAAATTTCATCGGATGCAGGACTGAAATCAAGTTATTTCTACCTCTGAGTCCGATGTATCCAATCAACTTGCAGGAGAAGGATAATGACGACCAAAATCATGACCCCTCAATCGACAACCTCTGCCCCCGTGAGTGAAGAGACAAAGGCGCTGGTTGAGCAGAAGATGGCCGATCAGCCGGATGAAATCAAGCAAAAAATGGCTGAACTGGTTGATCTGATTAAGCAACGGGCTGAAGCGGAACTGCAAGAAGCAGGCGTTATCACCCGTGAAGCTTATGCCAAAGCGATTGGTAACGCCAAGGAAACCTTGGGCAAAACCCAGGCTTTCTTTGAGGAGCAGGAAAAATCTTTAGAGCAGTCTATCCAGGATTTGACGGCCAAGACGAATGAGAAATGGGACGCCTTTGTGGCGGATGTGAAACAGATGAGCGATCGCTTTGATAGTGCGGTTGAGGCCGCCTGGAAAAGCCTGACAGAATCTGAACCGAAAGCGTAAGTATAGAAGCGAAGCATTTCGCCAGCATCTTTCGGGTACACCCTACACGATCGCCGAAATGCTTCGTCCCCCTCCATTTGCTTGATACGGCAGGCAAACTATAGCGGGTTTCATTGCCTGGATACCCCACACACCCTACCCCCTGCCCCCTATACCCTGCCCTCACTGAAATATATTCAACCCGAACAAGACCTACGATACGAGGCGTTAAACACCATGCATTGGCAACAAACCCAAGAATTATGGGCGTCGGTGAAGAGAGGACGGATCGCGATCGCCTGCATCATTACCCTCATCCTGGCGGATACCTGTCCCCACCCAGCCCTACCAGCAGGATTGATCGAAACGACACTGACCCACATCCAGACCACTCTGACTGATTCTTGATCCGGAGGCTTTTCTCAATGACTCTACATTCTAGTTCTCAATCAGTGATGGGGAATTCTCCTAGCTCGAACACCCACGGATGGGATTCCCTCCAGCACAGTTTTGCCCGACTCTATCAACTTAAGGATTCGGACCATCGAGAATACGAGTTGCATAAGGCGGCCCAATCCTTTGAGATTCCAGTTGAGGTTTATCGGCAATTGTTCAATAACTACAGTCAGGCTCAGATGGTGACTGCAGGCAAGCAGGCCGTTTCATTTTTACGGCGTTCCCCCCAGAAAGCGCTGAAATTAGCTACCGAAGTGCTGACCCGCTTGGGCTGGCTGTCGATGATTGGGGTAATGCTGACGTTGTCCTTACAACTGGTGGAAGCCTGGGAGCGTGAGGAATACATCAGTTGGGCGATTGTGTCGCTGAACCAGGGCAAGTCGACCAATGGCGGGCGATCGCTGGCGTTGTCAACCCTGGCGTTAATAGACTCCAACTTATCGGGACTCAACATTGAAAATGCGATTCTGCCCCGGCTCAGTCTGGGAGGGGCTGATCTGCTCGAAGCGAACTTCAAAAACGCCAGTTTGCCGGGCGCCGATTTGAGCCACACCAATCTCACTAAAGCAGAGTTGAGTGGAATTAATCTGAGTCAGGCAAATGTGGGCTATGCCGTGTTGGCGCAGGCGAATCTAGCGGGGGCGCAGCTTTACCAAACCAATATTGAGGGGGCGGATCTGCAATACGCTAATTTGCGAGACGCCAATCTAAGCGGCGCCCATTTACAGGGGGTTAAGCACCTGGAACGGGCTACTTTGAGAGGCGCTGTTTATGATGCCAAAACCCAATTTCCTGAAGGCTTTCAGGTAGAAAATAGCGGCGCTATTTTGTTGGCGGCAAATGCGGATCTGAGCAATCGCAACCTGAAGGGCAGTATTTTGTCAGATGCTGATTTGAAGGGGGCCAATTTGTCGGGAGCCAACCTGGAAGGGGCAATTCTGATCGACACCCAACTCAACAGCGCCAATCTCACGGGCGCGAATTTGCAGGGAGCTGTTGGTCTGACTTCCAGTCAGGTGAAGTCTGCTCAGAACTGGACAACAGCCCAGTATGATGAGGCTTTTCGACAAGAATTGGGGCTGTGATCAATTCAGAAAAGTTTGAGCAAGGAGTTGAGTGATGTTTCTATCCCGCCAACGCAAATACACTCTGTTGATGCTAACGCTGATTACGATTTTTCTGATCACGGCTGTGTTTTCTGGGGAACGGGGGTTTGTTCTGCTGTCTTTCCTGTTGTTAACGGCGATTGTGTTGATCATCCGCACTTTTTATCTGCACCGACGGATGTTCTACCTTTACATTGCCCTA
>JAKSDM010001356.1 GCA_022360135.1 Pseudanabaenales cyanobacterium
CATCAAATTCCACGGGGCCGAGGAGTTCAACCTGATGCGGAGTCTGGGGCTCAATAATACCCGGTGAATCTGGGGTCAGCGTATGGACTTTCTGCAAAAACGCCCGCCTCAACCGCCTGGTTGTAGCGCTCAACCGTCCATTTCGCTGGTTTAACAGGTATTTGCGTCATATCTAGATATCCTTCCGCAAGATAGGCGAGGGCGATTCCCTGCGCCCATTGCACAGCCAAGCTAACCAAGATGGGAACCGATTACTTTGTCCATCCTACTTCGACTGCATAGG
The DNA here is from genome assembly GCA_022360135.1 of Pseudanabaenales cyanobacterium. Taxonomy (GTDB): domain Bacteria; phylum Cyanobacteriota; class Cyanobacteriia; order Phormidesmidales; family Phormidesmidaceae; genus JAKSDM01. The sequence goes on from JAKSDM010001356.1 coordinate 284, forward strand.
CGTTTTCAAATTCTAGCGCCCCCTTGCCAAGGTAGAGGACCGATGTTTCACCCCTTGGCAAGGCCACCTTATATACAGATCTCGCACCGCTTGTGAAAGGTTGCTCGACACACTTCAAAGTCCCTCTCCACTACGGAGAGGGATTTAGGGTGAGGGCCAAACCTACTGCCCCCAATCTGTTTCCCCCCTTGGCTCGACCCGCATCTAAACCGGTGGCAGCGATCGCTCGCCTAGGTTAAACGTATTCGATACGACGTGATTAGACTTGACTATATCCTGGTTTTTAGCCATTAACTCAGCTTGCTGAAGCGCCAGCCCCAAAGAGGTCGCCGTCTGACTTAGAAAGACGATGTCTGTATCTAGCCAGTGGCGAGCTTGAGAATGTTGATAAGCTGCTAACACGCCCCAGAGTCGTTTACCAACAAAAACAGGGGCTGTCGCAAAGGCCTTAATGTTAAATTGTTCAAGAATCTCGATGTGACACGATGATAAGTTAGCCTGGTAGATGTCATCGGCTGAAAAAGTTTCATCGTGACGATAGCGTCCCCCCTCGGTTTGTTGTAAGTAGGTGTCGTTCCAGGCCGTATTGCGCCCCAGTTTGGACGTGCGCTGCCAAGCCGGGGTGACATACTCAAAATCGTAGACAAATTCACCGCCCCAATCAACGTTAAATCGATAGACAGAGACTCGTTCAGAGTTTAGTAGATGGCAAAGCTCTTTGGTCGTGGTTTGAAAAATCGTTTCGGGGTCAACCGCCTCTTTAATCTTGGCCAGTATTTCAGACAGGCCTTGTTGCTGTTGCGACAACTTTTCTAATTGGACTGTTTGCTGTTGGAGTTCAGTATTGAAGTGGGTATTGGAGGGATTGACCGGTTGAGATAACTGATGCGGTTGAGATAACTGATGCTGATCAATCGCGATCGCAAACTGTTGACCCAGCTTTTGGGCGAACCCAAGGTCAGTCCACTCCTGCCCTTGGGCAAGGTGCTTGGAATCAACTGATCCGGTCTGGGAGGAATTTGAGGCGATCGCGTTGCGAAAAATACTTAAATAGCCCACTAATTGTTGCCGGTAAGTGAGCGAAATCATTAAAAGGCTGGCAATTGGGGTGGGTCTGAAAGCTTCATATAACGGTTGCAACTCAGGGGTTTGATAGAGGTTTAAAATCGGCCAAACCGAATAGTCACCCGACTGATAATGATCTTGCCAAAGGCGATATTGCTCCATCAGCATCGCATGGGGCATTGCTGGGATTTCAGGTTGAACGCCACAGGTATACACCTTTACCGCTTGGCCGGAGGTCGCCAAACAAGCAGTGAAATTCTTGACGGAATCATTTGCAACAGTCTGGGTTGGATTGCTCATACAGAGCCTGCCCCCAGACCCTTGAAAGGCAGCCACAGTGGTTTCCAAAGCGGCTTGGAATTCGGGAGTAGAGGAAGCCTGCAATAGGGTGGCAATCCGATTAAAAATGTCTTCCTGTTCAGCCTTTGTTTGGACATGGGTGCGAAGAGCCTGTTGGGCGACGGCGATGGATAGTTGATCAACAGTCATCTGCAGCACTTCGACTTTTTTTGCCGAAATGAAATGTTCTTCTGAGTGATGAGCAACCAACAGTCCCCAATTCGCCTCGTGATGAAAAATCGGCATGACGATGGCGAACTTGACTCCCATATCTATCAGGCACTTAGCCTGGGAAGAATTGATGGGAAGATATTTCGTCAACTCAACTCGAGGCGATTTCAGCTTCAAGCTAGGGGGAATGATTTGACAGATCACCTGTCTTTTTACATCTACCACCCCACCCACCCGTAACCCTTTCAGTAGAGATTCAGAGTAGGGTACAAGGGTGCTTGGAGGAAAGTGACGTGAACGTAGCGAGGGTAATTGACTATCGTGAATTACTTCAGCAATGACTTGAAGCCAACCATCTGACTGAAATTGGCATATTTTGACCCGATTAATTTCTAGGTAAGCTTGTAAATCTGCTACTGCTGCCTCTAAAATTGCTTGCAGATCATGCGTTTGAGAGATCTGAATAGCAAGGTGTCGCAACCAGGTGGGAGAATCAGAGCTTATTTGCATGGTGTATTGTTGAGAATCAGGTTTTCGCAAAATGATTAATGCTAGATAAACAATAGCGATGAGTATCTAGACTAGGATTATCTTGTTGGAGGGAGACGAAATGAGATCAGTTAATCAATGCTCAACGCCTTACGGCCTAAGCATTTCGGGCATGTCTTCGATAAACCTGAAATCTGAAGAGGGTATGATCTCCATTCGATGCCTATAAAAAATCGGATTTCCCTGCCTTACAGGGGAATATGGAGAGATGCACAGATGGACAATGAGGAATTTACCAGGCTTCCATCATCATCACCAGAAATATACTTATGGAAAAGGGTTAAAGCCTTTCTACATGATTCGAATTCCGATTCCCTGAAATAACGCATCAGGAGAAGGAAATTTTAAAAACGGTATTCCACCCTGCCGACTAGCACATTGGACTAGCACATTGGATATTTACACAAAGAAGGTCAAGTATTCTAGCCACCCTGATTGGGAATAAACCTCGAGATAGGATTCTTATTGAGAATCGCCTCCTTATAGTTCGTGTGAACTATAAAATTTGAGATTACTGACATCAAAGACATTTAGGTATTTATCCTGAATGTGACACTTCAGAGTGCGGAATGTGGGTTAAAACTTGTGGTATTAACGACCCCTTACTAGTATATTCACATTCAAAAGTGAATCTATATCCACATTCAAACGTGAACCTATATTCACATTCAAACATGAATCTATAATAAGAACTTCATGAGGGAATATTCATGAAGAATTTCTTATCTGACCAAGACCCAAGTTAATAGCTTGCTATATCAGAATCTAACGACATAACATCTCTTCTCAGCAACCTAGCGACCTCGATCGCCCCATCAGAAAAAGCCAGAGAACTCATCCGGATAGGAACCTTCAAAGTCCATGCTCCATATCTAAGCTGATATGGATCTAGTCACCATCCCAAGACAATCACTTTTGGTTTATTCTATCTGAATTCTAGACTCATAAGTATCGAATTAAGTCTTAGAAATATATAATAAATTCTCAATTTGAGACTATCTCTGCATGGAGGCTGGGGATGCAATACTGTTCGGTTAATAATTTTTGGAAGTCCTAAAGCCATGTAGAAACTTTGCATGCAACGTCTCTACGAGCAAATTATTAGTCTTATCTGAACAGTATTGGCTGGGATAGGGCGGCGCGCTAAGCAGACTAGACATTTCGGGAAATTCTAAAGGAATTTTGATAAACCCTAGGGTTGACCAACGGTCTAGTCTCTACTGAATAAGGAAATAAGGGCGTTGTTGACTCAGGTTATAAAGTCGTCATTGAAAGCTTGATGTTTCTTTTAAACTCAGCCTTTC
>JAKSDM010000302.1 GCA_022360135.1 Pseudanabaenales cyanobacterium
AGCTAGTCTGGCATTCCTGTAAAGAATATATCGCTCATCGACTATTTAAGTCAGTAGATGAGTTGAAAGATCTATTAGATAGATTGTTGAATGAAGGTGAATTGGTAATCAAATGGCATCGAAAGATAAAGAACAAGGGAAATAATCATATTGCAGCTTAAATGCTCATAAGCTTATCAAGCAACGCTACTATCCAACACTTGGGTTTGGCGCCTTTGAGTCGGCCAAACGATTCTGTCAAGCGTTTGATGAGGTGCATCAATTCTTCCGACCCCGTCAACGAATGGCGGAATTCGTGTCTCTATCTGATCGACGAGAACACTTTCTTCAGCAAGTTGGTGCGTTGCAAGAGATATTTGAAGCCGCTTAGAGGAGAAAAGAAGGGGGAGAGATGTCTCTCTGCCAAAAACGTGAGATTTGGAGAGTCAGTTCTGACAATTTCCCCCGAGTGGTATCACGAGGGGATGGATATGAGGCCGCCTTAGTGAATTTCCGTATGATGGCGAATACGGTCTGGACAACAGAAGAGACTTTAAGCCAAATCTTCCATCGCTAGGAGATTGACAGGAATAAATTTACCGTTGCAGGTTGGTATCGAGGCGCGAGGTCCAACGCTCCGAACATCTCTGTCTGGTTGGGTTTCACTTCGTTCAACCCAACCTACACAATAGCTATGTGGATAGTCAGGCAGGCTTTAGGCCAGCACAGCAAGCTGACCTAGTGAACTTTTTGCTGGCGCTGGACGACGATCCAGGACGCTTCTAAAGGGAGGATGCTCGAAAAGCAGAGGGGGCGGGGGCGGCAGAGGGGGCAGAGAAAGTACCCTTAGAGGGTACTTTCTAATTCCGATGATCCTTTCTAATATTAAGGGGGATGATTTAAAGAGGAGTGGGGCTGAGATGAAAGGACTATGGGTCGCCACCTCCTTAATGACGGCTTGTTTGTTCTCATGTCCTAGCGTATCGCCGCCATCATTAGCCACTGTGGCTGCTAGCCGTTGCGACCTAGAAACCATTGGCCAAACTGAGGCTGAAACCGTCACTTTAAGGAGTATTTATGTCTCTGAGACAAATGGCGCTATTCTAGAAGTTTGTGTCGATACGAATAATGCAAAGCTAACCATTTCTGAATTGGGAGAGATGACGCTTCTCCAGAGAGATCCTACCTTTGAGGTTGATTACTACACGAGCGGCTCTAGAGATGGCAGAATCAAACGAATTGGAGATATCTCTTTTGATTACTACACAACCAGGAGTAAGCTTAGCAAGCTCAGGCAAATCGGCGATCTTCGATTCGATTACTACACAACTGGCGGCAAGATTGGCAAGCTTAGGCGAATCGGTGGTCTTCGATTCGATTACTACACCAGCGGCCCTAGAGATGGCAAACTCGAACAAATCGGCAATGTTTCCTTCGATTACGATCGCGAAGGCAGAATGGAAACACACGGGACTTTATCTGATATAAACCTGGCCATTGTCGACCTTATTGTGATCGATGCGATCGATATTAACAATCTCAATTAAGAGATAGTGTTTTTTATTGCCAGTAGCGCTTCTAACTGACAGCCCCGTCTACAATGGTGCGTTTTTTTTGCCCGCTGTTAGCCTCTAAAAAATCAGTTAAACACAACTCCAATGTCGCCAAATCCTTGGTTTGACACTCCCAAACAATCAGGGTGCGCCAACCTTGATGACTTAAAGCAACTAAATTGGCTTGGTCACGTTCTTGATTGCGAGTGATCTTTCGCCGCCAATAGTCAGTATTCGACTTCGGCATTCTTGCTCCTCTGGAACAATCGTGACCATGCCAGAAACAGCCATGGACAAAAATCGCCTTGCGCCGGGATGAGAATACTAAATCGGGTTTGCCTGGGAGATCGGCGCGGTGCAGACGGTAGCGATATCCCAAAGAGTGAACCAATTGCCGAACCAACATTTCCGGCTTAGTGTCGTTGCTCTTAACGGCGCGCATGATAGCGGATCGTTGGTTTTTGGAAAACGTATCGGCCATACTTAAGGCTGTTTCAGCTTTATTTTCAAACGGAGGAGGCTCAAACGATTCAATAATCTCGATAACTTGTTATACCGCGTCGCCAAGTCCGCTAATACCGTGCGCCCACAATCTGCTATGCAACTTTTTTAACCTGCCGCCCCGTCGCCTCCAACATTAAGTTTAAGATATTTGCCGCTAAGCGCTGGATAAGTACCTGTGCATTGAAGATTTCAATGAGACCAAGTGTCATTCCGAGCTTATCGAGGAATCTCAATCTCCCACTAAAGTCTGAGATGTCGAGTGGAGCGAAGCGGAATCGAGACATGACTTTCTGTGGTTACTGCGTATCGACTCTGTAATTAATTTTGCCTACCTACTTATCTATAGCAATTCTCGCTTATGTTGAAGACATCTCAGTGAAGGCAGGGTGTAGGGTATAGGGTGCAAGGCGTAGTCAAGGCAAATGAAAACCGCTATATTACTTCTTTAGTTATCAGGAGGATGGCTTACGCTCCCCACTGACCTGCTGATTCATCGACCCAATGGTGAGGCGATTGTGCCGAAACGGCTGAAGATTAATCAGCAGAATTTAGCGATCGCCACTGAGCTGATCGACTTATTTCAGGCATCAGTGGGAAATTCCCAGGGAAATCTAGATCGCCAACTTAAAGAATTAGAGGGAGAAGAAACCGACTATCGAATTAAGCGCGGACTCGCCCATATTCTCCGCAGCAGTTTCAGCGCCTTTGAGGTGGTCAGTCCGCTAGAGCCTCAGCAATTACGCCAGCGGGTGTTCGCCCTTTCCGCCCAAACGGTCCCCAGTCCCCAGGCGACTCAACAACATCTCACTGTCTTAGCCCATCAACTGGGCCAGGAACTGGACCGAGAGGTTTATCCTGATCAGATCCGTCAAGGACTCTATGCGGACCTGCAGGAAAATCGTATTCTGACAACTTTTGAAGCGCCTACGCCGAAGGCCCTGTTGCATCGCTACAACTTATCTCAAATCCAGGGGATTTTCTATCGGGCCAGTCACGTCATCCTTAATGTTTATCGGAATGATCCAGGTGAGTACAAACTGATGTTCCGTTACCTGAAGCTGTTTCGCTTAATGACCTATATCGAAGGGGATGCGGATCATGGCTTTACCGTCACCATTGATGGTCCGGTCAGTTTGTTCAAGCCCAGCACCCGATATGGTTTAGATATCGCCAAGTTAATTCCAGCTATCTTACATGTCACCAAATGGAGTTTAACCGCCACCCTCCAGATTCGAGACAGTTACAGCAATCTGATTAAACAGAAGCAATTTAGCCTCAATCCAAATTGTGGGCTGGTCACCCACTATCCTCCCGGTAAACCCTACGACAGCATGCTAGAGGAATCTTTCGCCGATCGCTGGTCCACCACCAAAACAGATTGGCGACTGGAGCGGGAAGTTGACCTGATCCCCATTCCGGGCAGTGTAATGATCCCTGACTTTCGGCTGGTGCATCCAGATGGCCGCTCTTATCTGCTGGAAATTGTCGGGTACTGGCGGCCCGAATACCTCCGCAAAAAGTTTTCCCAAGTGCGGCGATCAGGCTGTCAGAATCTGATTCTGGCAATTTCAGAACGGCTTAACCTAGATAAAGCTGGCGTTAAACTTGAGAATGTGCCTGCCAGAATTATTTGGTTTAAAGATAAGCTGCTGCCTAAGACGGTCATGGCAGTGTTGAAGCAGGATTAAGGGACATACAGGGTTAGCCTATTGACGTAGAGACGCACGGCTATGTGAACCTAAGTCAATAGGCTTAAAATGGAATTTTATTTAATTGCGAACCGTGAACGGTTAGGCGCCAAAAAAATATCCGTCAGCGAAATATTGGTCATACAAATGCTACAGATGGGGTAGAAATGGGCAATCTATATAGGAAATCTATATAGTTAGCTTACGAATGCTGGGATTGCTTGTATTGCAATCGCGCAGATTCGCCATCATATCTCATTAAATTGACTCTAACGTAAGCTAGGGGTGCCCTAGCCAATAAGTTTAAAGGCGGTAATAGGTATAATGTTTATGAATAAAGTCTTGATTGTGGATGACAGTTCAACTCTACGGGAGATGATTTCTGGTCTCCTAATCAAGTCTGGGATGACAGTTCTTGAAGCCCAAGATGGCAGAGAGGCTAAAGAAAAGATTCAGGCCAATCGTCCCGATTTAGTGGTCCTAGATATTGTCATGCCTAAATTGAATGGCTATGAACTCTGTCGCTGGGTGAAAAATAACCCAGCCACTGAGGATATTCCTGTGGTGATATGTTCCTCCAAAGGAGAGGAGTTTGATCGCTACTGGGGTATGAAGCAAGGTGCC
>JAKSDM010000992.1 GCA_022360135.1 Pseudanabaenales cyanobacterium
ATTGTCCCTAAAACCTTCGAATTATGAGAATTTTAGTCACAGGTGGCGCTGGCTTTATTGGGTCCCATCTTATCGATCGACTGATGGAAGCCGGACACGAGGTGATGTGCCTAGACAACTTTTACACTGGTCATAAGCGGAACATTCTCCGCTGGCTGAATAATCCTTACTTTGAACTTATTCGTCACGACATTACTGAGCCGATTCGACTTGAAGCCGATCAGATTTACCATCTAGCCTGTCCCGCCTCTCCCATCCATTACCAATACAACCCAGTCAAAACCATCAAAACTAATGTGATGGGCACATTAAATATGCTCGGTTTGGCCAAGCGAGTCAAGGCCCGATTCCTCTTGGCTTCTACCTCAGAAGTCTACGGCGACCCGGAAGTTCATCCTCAAATCGAGGATTATCGCGGTAACGTAAATCCCATTGGCATTCGCAGTTGCTATGACGAAGGCAAGCGGGTGGCTGAAACCCTAGCTTTTGACTATCATCGCCAAAACGATGTCGATATTCGGGTGGCTCGTATTTTCAATACCTATGGCCCTCGGATGTTGGAGCATGATGGCCGAGTGGTCAGCAACTTTGTGGTTCAGGCATTGTTAGGTCAATCTCTAACCGTTTATGGCGATGGGTCTCAAACCCGCAGTTTTTGCTATGTTTCCGATTTAGTAGAGGGGCTAATTCGCCTCATGAATGGGGAACATAAGGGACCTGTCAATTTGGGGAATCCTGATGAGTATACAATTTTGGAGTTAGCCCAAGCGATTCAAAACAAGGTTAACCCTGAGACAGCCCTTAAATTTGAACCCTTACCTCAAGATGATCCGCGTCGCCGTAAACCCGACATCACTCGCGCCAAGACTTGGTTGAGTTGGGAGCCCAAGGTGCCCTTGGCATCGGGTTTGGATCTGACCATTCAAGATTTCCGTCAGCGGTTAGAGGTGGAAAACCGCCTCTTAACTGAGTCCGCCGTCGCTTTGTAGAGATTTTAAGAAAGTTAAGTCTGGACAATTTTGGCAAAGTTTTGTCCCAGTCCTTTATCGGTTTCAACCCTCAGCTTAAGGCCCTGGTTTTCGAGAAGCTGGCTAATTTGGCGGCGATGGCCCGTTGATTGATTAACCAATTTTTTTGATTGCCGACTGTCAAACTAATTTTTTAGAGGATTCACCCCTATGCGTGTTTGTGTCATTGGAACTGGATACGTTGGCCTGGTTACCGGTGTATGCCTATCTCATATTGGCCACGACGTCATTTGTATCGACAAC
>JAKSDM010000042.1 GCA_022360135.1 Pseudanabaenales cyanobacterium
CCCATTGTGTGTCTTTTCTGAAGTCATCCGTATAGAAATATATTCCATTATTTCGGTTGTCTTCAGGCCAGCCATCAAACCGTCTCAAGCATTCGTCTAAGTCCTGAGGACCAAAGTGATTGAAAACGCTATCTGTTATAACAGCAATGCCTAATGAATGTGCACGATCTACAAATTTTTTAAATTCAATAATACCACCGTAAGCCTCTTCGATTGCAAAAGGAAGAGACATGTTGTATCCCCAAGAAAAATCAAAAGCAAATTCGTTGGGTGGCATCACATGAACACAGTTAATACCCAATTCATTTAAGTGATCGAGTCTGGAAGCGGCTCTTGCTAAATTACCAGGACGGTCTCCAGGATCGTCATCAAAGGTGCCTAAGTGAAGCTCGTAGATAACTAGAGAATTGTAGTCTGGCATCCGAAAGCCAGCATCTGTCCAAGGAAAATCCGATCCACGAACAATGCCTTTGCCGACAGAGTTAGTTACTTCCTTTGCATAGGGATCAATTTTATAAAATGGAGTACTTACACCAGGATTAGTAATTTGATAACGGTAATTTTGACCGGGAAAAATACCCATAACGTCCGTTGACCAATAACCGTTATTCTCGGAAGCTAAACCAATTAGGCGGTTAGGACTTTCAATACTTTGGTTGGCATCATCATAAAAAGCGACTTGAACTTGGCTTGCAAAAGGAGCCCAAACACGAAAGGCAGCGCCACCGCTGAAAACGATACTACCCATACCCATATGGATACTGACTTGGAGAACCGATATACCACTAACCATATGCTTATCCTTAAACAAATAATAAAAAGTACTTTTTCATATCAAGGAGAATTCACAAGTTCGATTAGGCGATCGCCCAGGCGAATTGCTAAAGCCACAGCGGTAAGACTAGGATTTGCTGCTGGTGAAGTTGGAAATATTGACATATCGCAGGCATAAATAAATTCCTCGTCGAGAAATTTTCCGTTTTCATCCACTACACCAGATAAGGGCGCCTGACTACCATTATCTATATTGTTACTATCATTCACGGACATCCGAAGTGAGCCGACCTCGTGGGCAACTCCACCTACTCCACCATCACCAAAACCTTGAGCAAGGGTCTGGGGGTTGCCTGCATCATCCAGAGGAACACCTAAGGCGATTAGAATGTTATTGGTGATTTCTAGAACTCGACTCCTAACACTCGGAGGAAGCCCAGGATTGCGAATTTTGGTGATGGGTCGAAAGTTATTGCTTGGGTTAAACTCTATTTGATTTTCTAAGAATAATTCTGTATTTGTTAAAAACACAATTTCACAAAGCATATCCTGCTTACTTGCCGCTTCACGCAAAATATCCTCATCTAAATACCGTCCTTGGTTGAAATCTGCGCCAAGTTCAAGTAATACATTGAAAGGATCTCGGGTCGATGGTTCTCCGGGTCTGGGTTCCATAGGTTGGGAAACAACTTTCACTGACCCAAAACGGTCATAAAAAGGCGAAGTGGGCGGAATTGTAAAATGAGAAAAAGCAATCGGGTGATCACTCACCCCTCTGCCAACCAAATCATTCCCCAGAGAACTCCGCGCAGCCAGTCGAGCACTCTCTAAACAACCACACGATAGCACCACATATCTCGCCCTAAATCTTCTTTCCTGCTTTGATACAATATCCTCAGCGATGACTTGACAAGGTTCTCCAGGCTCAACGCGAATGACTTGATGATGGGTCAATATAGTAAGATTATCCGAGCCAGCGCCACGAGGTGTACGGGCGGATTCTAATAGTAGATCTGCTGTGGAGAACATCCCAGTAGTGATTGTGTTGGCATTGACATCATTTTGTCTGACTGCCACTGGAGCATCAAAATGAGTGTAATTAGGGAGTTGCTCCCGTAAGAGGCGATAAATTTCTCGTGTATAATAAGTCACTGGAGCAGTAGACCTTCCCATCAAGTCTTCAGCCAATTGATAGTAACGATCTTCCAAATCCCACTTCAAATTTTTGGGCCAAAAGTCCAGCTCCCAAGAACTCATCCGAGGGATAAATCCGCCCCAGAAGACGGAACGACCACCCAGATTAAACCCTTGCGCCCCTCCAGTGTAGTCGTTTCGGCTTCCATCTGTAGGCTGATCGTAATTTATTACCTGATACTCGTACCAACGCTCCCAAACATGTTTGCGAAACTCGCCTGGGAAGTGAGGACGGGGTAAATTGGCAATGTGAGTTTCTAATGGAACACCCCCGGCTTCTAGCACTAAAGTGTTCACTCCATTGTCAGCCAAGCGATCTGCAAGTACCCCTCCAGCCATACCCGAGCCAATGACGATCACATCGAAGACCTGGTCGTCAGGAATCGGTCGAGTAACATCAAACAGCTTGGTTTGGGTTTGACCTAACTCCACAATTGGCTCAGTGGGTAAGCCAAAGCCAAATTCATTCAGATAAAAAGAGTAACTTTGATCGTCAACTCCCGGAATGGCAAAATTCTCCCCATTGGACCAAATCACTCGATTAAGTGCAAACTTACACTCGAAGCCTGCTAAATATTTGGGATCAATTAGTTCAAAGAACCAGCGACCATTTTGGTAGCCACCTTCTATATCCGTGTCTGCCCAGCCGTCTAAACTTGTTCGCAACGTAACTTCGGCAAAAGGAGGAATTTGAGCAATAGTAACCAACTCAATAGTAATCATAAAACACTGAAACAGAATATCAATTAAAGAGTTAAAAGGCAGCTAAGTTGAAATCAGTCAGAATCGAGTTCAAAGACTTCAAAGACTTCAGTCGCATCTAATGCTCTATTATAAATGCGTACTTCATCAATTAGCCCTGCAAATTCCCCATCAACAACTTGCGGAGTGGAGCCATTTTCTTCTCCGCCAATTGTCACTGGATTATCATCTACTCGAATACTTCCACTTAAAGCTTGAGTGCCAATTTCAACGCCATCAATGTAA
>JAKSDM010000148.1 GCA_022360135.1 Pseudanabaenales cyanobacterium
ATATGTCGTGTCCCCTCTGATCGAACGGTTCCGGTCAGCTTCTGCCCGGCCCCGAGGGCGCACACTACGGCGTCTTGCCCTTGCACTGCCTGTTCCACAGAGGGAAGATCCATGACATCTCCCTGAAAAACCTTGAGATTGGGGCGCCGGATATCGAGTTTCGCGGGATTGCGTGCAAAGGATGTTACTGTATATCCTTGATCGAGCGCCTGTTCGATACTTGGCGACCGACACCGCCAGTTGACCCAAAAATCAGTAGTTTCATGATTGCGTTCTGCTAAGCAACAACACCCTCAGCTTAGGAAAGCGACTGAGTCTAAACTATCTCGTTCTTGCGCTATTGGCGCAATCTTGCGATCAGTTTTCAGGATTTATATTTTAAGGCAGGAAGCCTGACGGGAAAAGGGGCCAGCCCACAAGGACTTCAGCCGACCTTCGGGGTGAATTTTTCCGGCTTTAAGTTATACGCCATTTTCAGGTCTGTCATACCTGCACCGTCTAAAACTTGACTATGATTAGCAAAAAGTATACTGAGTTCGCATGATGCAAAATCCTGCTGTCCCACAAGCTAAAACAAATAGCCCGCCCTATTTGTTTAACCAAACGCAATGCTGGGATAACATTCGAGTTGAACAATTCCACAATCCGGCTGGAGAAGGGGATTGTCATTTCGAGGCTGAGCATACGCTGTTTATGTCGCTTGCCCCTCGTCCGATTCACTATTTGCAAGCTCAGGATGGCAAGGTCCATACGGGGCTGTATCGAAAAGGAGATTTATCTATTGCCCCAGCAAATACACCGTTTTTTGCTCGGTGGGAGGGTGAGGAACATTACTTGCGGATTCGACTAACGATTCAGTTTGTGCAAAGTGTTGCTAGAGAAACTTTTGAGCAGGTTGCCGATCGGCTTGCGTTACTGCCTGAATTTCAGTTCCGTAAATAGCATGGAGGCGATCGCCTCCATGCTATTTACGGAACTGAAACAGGAACAGTCAGGCAGCGGACTTTATCTTGATTCGCTGGCTAACGTATTGGCTGTGAATTTACTCAGGCATCACGCAACCACTAAAACTCAAATGCCCATTTATGAGGGTGGCTTACCTCCACGCCAACTACGGCATGTTTTGGATTACATTGATACCTATTTGGATCGAGACATCAAACTGGCAGATTTAGCTCAGTTGCTAGACATGAGTCAATTTCATTTCAGCCGTTTATTCAAGCAGTCTATTGGCGTCGCTCCTTACCAATACCTAATTCAGTAACGAGTAGAACGAGTGAAGCAGTTGTTGAAAAAAACCGATCAGTCAATTGTGGATATTGCCTTAGATTGTGGGTTCAACAGCCATAGCCACTTAAGTAAACAGTTTCGAAAACTGACTGGTATAACACCGAAAGCATATAGAGCAAGTTGAGTAAAAGGTTGTCTAAGGTAAGTAGAAAAGCTTTAATTTCCTCACAAGATTCTGTAGTCTCTCTACATCAGAGCAGAAGACAGGTTGGCAATTTTCTGGGACGGGAAGCGGAGGACTCATAATCTCAGTTAGACCAGATTTTGGCGTCTATAGCAACCTTTACTCTGAATTATCAGACGTGCAGACTGCTACCAGCGGTTTTTGAGGACTTACGGACTTTCGGTGTGAAAAAATTTAGGATCAACTGTCTTTAGTATCGTCATGAGATTATCCAATCAGAGGTAAAAAACAAAAAATCAAGGTAATTGGTCACCACAATAAGAATCATTAATTGAGAATAGCTCAAACCATATAGATGGGGTAGTTTGAGCCTTATGGAGAAGAATGAGCCAGATATACCAAGTCTGATTGACGCCCCAGATTTTGATCCAGAACAGATGGGAGGGCAGTTTTGGTATGAGCAATATCTCAAGCAACGAGAAGAGAATCAACAGTTGCGAGGCCAACTGAGTCAGTTGCAAAGTGAGGTTGATCAACTCAAAGAAGCGCTGCGTAAGTTAACCAATCGCAATAGAGACAATAGCTCACAACCCCCCTCAACCGATTCTCACAAGAAGAAAAACAAGGATGTAAAACAGCGAAAGAAAAAACAGGGACCCAAATTTGGCCATGAGGGTAAAACCCGGAATGGATTTGGGCAGGTAGATCACACCCTAGAATTAGGGCTTGAACACTGTCCTGAGTGAGGGAGTGAACTGGCTGGTGACAATGGGGCGTCCACCACCAGCACCACAACAGCTTTGATCAACATCAAGAGCTTGGTTTTGAGAGATGACCATTCTCAATAAGCTCAACTTTTTGCTGTGACCAAATACCCTGATTCAACTCATAGAGATCCTTTTGATCGACTCATAATTGCTCAAAGTAAAGTTGAGGATATTCCAGTTCTTTCAATTGACGCCAAATTTGATGCGTATGAAATACATCGGCTATGGTGAAGCTATTAGTAATAGATACTGTCCCATTTTCTCCACCAACGTATCTACCCCTACCCTCTGCTCACTCACTTTGGCAAAGTCTCTGAACCTAATGACAAGTTACAAAGCATTCCACTCTGCAAGAGAAATTTTCCGTTTGAGTATGATTTCCACTTCTGCAAGCATCATTTTGAGTTGAGGAACAGAATATTCAGCATTGGAGGATAGGGTAAGACGATGAGTGCATCCCGCTTTTGCGATAAGCATAAATGCTTAGGTTAGATTTTCTGCTTCAGAGTTATCCTTGTGAGACGTCTACCACTAGTTGAAAATCCTCATGGATAGTGATAAAAAAGCCCAAATAAAATCCCACGTCCGA
>JAKSDM010000572.1 GCA_022360135.1 Pseudanabaenales cyanobacterium
ACAGGCAGCAATTGCTCTAACAGCCAGATCGCCTCAGTTTCTGAAAAGCTTTCTCCATCGCGCTTTCGGGTATACAACAGTTCTCGATAAGTGGGTCCCTGCACATAGTCCTGAACCAGAAATAGCCGACCTTTAATCCCTGTCTGCACCCGCAGCAGTTCTCGAAATTGAGGGATTTGAGGATGCTTGAGTTGGTACAAAACACCAGCTTCTCGTTCAAATAACTGCTTTGCTTTCCGCAAAGCTGCTTCTCCCTCAACTTGGGGAATAAACTCTTTAAGCACACACAGCTCGTTAAACCGATGGGTATCCTCTGCTAGATAGGTGTGTCCAAACCCACCCCGACCCAGCTCCCGAATGATTAGATATCGAGAACCTAGGAGTAACTCTGCACTCCCTACCTTTGCTTTCAGATTCATACTGTCTCTCCTAGCAGTCGGTTGTAGCTGGGTACCCATTTAACCCGTTTAAAGCGGGAAATCATCCCGGTAAAAAGCGATAAGAGCTAGCATCCAGTGATCGAATCACCTCTAGCGACTAACGCCTATATTCCGACTCCGGCAAGATTTCCCGGCTTTCGGCAAGATTTCCCAGCTTGAATGAATACTTGGTTTTAGCGTTTAGTGGTCAGCGTTTAGCGGTTGGGTTCCTGGTAATAAGTAATTGGTTTTGGAATAGAAATATTTACTTTATCTTGCACTCTGTCCTTTGAGAAGAGCGACACTCTTTAAACTTCAACCCTTACCGATGACTTTCCAGGTGAATCTCGTCTCAAAGTCACCCTGTTTAACCACTACAACACCTGAGTTGTGCCTGAATTGGCAAAGTATGGTAAGCGCGCCTCGGGTCTTGGCCAATTCTGATAGATAAAACTGATCACAAAAGGCGACGATATCGCAACACAGATAAAACCCATCCACCAATTAGCTTGAAACTCAGCCAAAGTATCGATCGTCTCGATCGAATCAGTCAGGGTGGTTAAAAATTCTAAAGCGGTTGCTACCAGATTATTCAATGCATGGCAGATGATAGGGACTAGAAGTGTTCGGGTTTTGAGATAGAGCAAGGCCATCACCAGTCCAAACACAGAAAGGCCCAGGAGATTAGTGTGCAAAATCCCAAACAGCACTGAGGAGAATACAATGGCTGGCTGGATTCCCCATTTCGTTCCCCATCTGTGGATAAGGATGCCCCGGAACAAAAATTCTTCGGTGATGGGAGCCACCACCAGAATGGTGAAGAGCATCAGCCCCCGGTAGAGTAAGGGCGCAGACGTATCTTGGGTAGAGAGTAGCAGATCCTCTTGAAGAATGGACTTCACCAGCGATGGAGCAATAAACGATAGGAGGTAGTAGGAAATCTGAAAAGCACCCAGGGAAAAAACTAAGGCGGCGCCTATCAAAACAACGGTTTTGGCCCAAGGAAAGCCCTGCGGTATGGTTCCCACCAGATACCGCTGATAAATGTGCAGGTATCGGCAGCGCCAGATCACCCAGAGGCAAAGGCTGCTGAAAATCAACATATACAAAACAGGCGCTAGGGCGGGATCTTCAGGGGCTAGCGGCAGAATCCCCAAGGAAGCTAGCACCACAATGAACAGGCCGAAGATCAGATTAATGAGAAACAGCACAAGGAAGAGGGTTCGTGCTTTGAGTCTGAGAAATGGATTAGACGTCGCCATAGACTGGAACTGCCGCTCCCCTAATATCTTTTGCAGCCTCAGACGCCAGAAAGCAGATCACTTTGGCGAGCGAGGCCGGTTTGACCCACAAGTCTGCATTTTCAGACCCCATTGCAGCCCGATTACCCGGCGTGTCGATCACGCTTGGCAGCACAACATTAGCTGTAATGTTAGCGCCTTTGGTTTCATCTGCGATCGCCCGGGTCAGGGCCACCACCCCAGCTTTTGAGGCGCAGTAGGCAGCCAACTGACCCACAGGCTCCACCGCCCCTCGCGACCCAACGGTGACAATGCGGCCATAATTTTGAGTCAGCATTTTTTGTAGGCTATGCTTACATACCAGAAAAGTCGTGTTGAGATTGAGGTCAAAATCCCGCTTCCAGTCAATGTAGCTATATTCATGAGTTTTTCCCATCGAGAATCCGCCGACTAAATGAATCAGAGCATCCACGCGCTCCAAACTCTCAAGTAACTGCACAACGGATTGCTCATTCGTCAGATCGGCATTCACAAAGCGAATGCGAGCGATATCCGCCGAAGCAAGAACCCCTTTCAGCCGCTGGACCTCTGAACTATCGATATAGGGAATGGTGATATTGGCCCCCTGAGCCAAAGCCTCTGTCGTAACGCCAAGGCCTAAGCCCCCTGCACCACCTGTAATCAGAACCTGTCGCCCTTGCATCAGTGCCGCCTTGCTCGATTCAAGCGCTTGTTTTCATCGTAAAAATGGAGATAGCACAAAGCTCTATAATTGTAGGCATTTTTGGGAGTAAGGGGGGTGAGGGGTAAACACAAAGAATAAAGAATAAATGAAGAATACATTAAGGAAAGGGGATTATGAATTTTGGGGCGTCTCAATTCAACATTCAACATTCTCCTAACTCAATACTGCCTCCCTCCGCCTCCCCTAATCTCCTTGCCTCCCCTAATCTCCTTGCCCCTCCTGCTTCCCTTCCATGCGAAGATGACTTCCAAACCGCTGGAAAATCGCCGACCCTATGCAACTGATTGATTGGCTCATCGTTCTGGCCTATCTCCTCTTCACTCTGGGATTGGGGCTTTACCTCTCTGACAAGGCGTCAGGCAGTTTAGTAGACTTCTTTGTGTCAGGGCGATCGCTCCCTTGGTGGCTGGCAGGTACGAGTATGGCGGCGACCACTTTCTCGATTGACACTCCCCTATACATCGCTGGGGTCGTTGGCGATCGAGGCATTGCCGGGAACTGGGAATGGTGGAGCTTTGGCATCACTCATGTGGTGATGATTTACATCTTCGCCCGTCTGTGGCGACGCTCCGAGATCGTTACCGACGCTGAGCTAACGGAGATGCGCTATGGCGGTCGGATGGCGGCGGTGCTACGGGGCGTCAAAGCGTTTCTCTTTGCCGTCCCGATTAACTGCATCGGCATCGGCTACTCTATGCTAGCCATGGTTAAAGTGGTAGACGCCCTGGAACTGTGGCAGAGCCTAGGGGTTGAATCCAATGAACAGCTCAAGCTTTGGAGCGTCATCGGCGTCAGTTTGCTAGTTCTGCTCTATGCTGGACTTTCTGGACTCTGGGGAGTCGTCGCAACGGACTTCTTTCAGTTCTTTCTGGCCTTATTGGGAGCCCTAATCGTCGCCGTCGTCACTGTTAACCATGTCGGTGGCATGCGCAGTCTGGTCACTCAGGTTCAAGCACTGACCCAACCGGAGGATGTGCTCTCCTTCACACCAATAACCGTTGGCTGGGCAGGGGGCTGGATCAGCTGGAGCGCCGCCGCAGGCATTACTTCCAGCACCTTCTTGGCTTATGCATTCCTGCAGTGGTGGACTTTTCGACGCAGTGATGGGGGCGGGGAATTTATTCAGCGATTGGCCGCCTCCAAGAATGAGGTTGAGGCTGAAAAGGCTGCATGGTTTTTCAACATCCTCCATTATGTAATCCGCACCTGGCCTTGGATTGTAGTGGCGCTGGCGGCCATCGTCGTGTATCCCAATCTGGAGGACCGAGAACTCGGTTATCCCAAACTGATGCTCGATTTCCTGCCGCCTGCGGTGCTGGGCCTGGTCGTCGCTTCTCTGATCGCCGCCTTTATGAGTACGGTTTCAACTTTGATTAACTGGGGCGCCTCTTACCTGACAAATGACCTCTATGGTCGGTTTATTCGACCCGACGCCAACCAAACGGAACTCGTATTCGCCGGACGGGTCGCCTCAGTGTTGATCACTGGATTAGGGGCGATCGCCGCTTTCTTTTCGGAGGATGTCACAACCGTCTTTCGCCTAGTCATCGCGATCGGCACAGGTCCAGGCCTGGTGCTGATCTTGCGCTGGTTCTGGTGGCGGATTAACGCCGCTGCTGAACTCGCCGCCATGCTGACTGGCTTCGTCATCGGCTTGATCACAAGCGTCATTCCAGTGCTGACCATTAGCGACTTTGGGCTACGGCTACTGGTCACCGCTGGCGTCACCACTGTAATCTGGGTCATCGTGATGCAACTCACCCCGCCTGAGTCTGACGAAACCTTAGATGCTTTCTACCGTCGGGTTCGTCCTGGCGGACCGGGTTGGAACCGTCAACGCAGCCGAACTGGAATCCCCTCACAACAAAATCTGATCCAAGACCTGCAGCGAGTCCTGGCCGCCTTATCGCTTTTATTTGGAGCCATGTTTGCGGTGGGTGGATTCCTCCTGCTTCAACCCCTTACTGGCTGGCTTTCGCTCATCCTCGCAGTAGTAGGCGGATCATGGCTAAAACATCTCAGCAAACGCCGACTTACTCCAATCATGCCCAGGCCAGGACTAGAAGATCCTGAAAAGTCAGCGTATGAAGAGAAACAATAGTTAGGATAGAAGGAGAAATTTACAAATCTTGAGACCCTCCTCAGCCACCTCAACATACCAAGCTCAGACTGGGTAATAATTGCCTCCTGAGCCTCTGATCCCTTATCCCTGTCCCGATAACCTGTTCCCTAAACCCTAAACTATGTCCTTCTTTCGCTCCTACATCGCTCCCTTCCTGATTGTGTTGATCTTCGCAGTAGCCATGCTGGCTGTCAGTGCGCGGATTTTTCTGCCAAATGATATGATGGCCCCCGCGCCTATTGAAGAAATGGATATCCCGACCCAGCAATCTGAAGTATCCGCCACACCAGTCACCCAATTACTTTCCTCTCTGCCAACCCTGCTCCAAGGGAAACCCAACACTGCTGTGTAGGTTCGGGAGTATGGATTAAACAACAATGGATTTCCCAGTTTCTGGTTATCGTCTTCGGGTTGGCTCAGGACTGGATAGAGCCCTTTTGGTGAAATTCATGCAGCGCACCTATCAAGAGATAGGCTCCAGTCATCCCTTATCTCATCTGGCTGAAACGGTCGAAAGATATTTCTCACAAGACACCCCACTTTGGTGGGTCGAACCAGAGAGCAATGCCCAACCCACCACGCCAACCTTTGAGATTCACAGGCAGATCAAGCCTATCGGCGGCCTTTGGATGGGTAATGCCATTGATCAGCTTGAAGGCGATCGCCACGCCCATATTTTTTTAGTCTATGTAGAACCGACCCATCGTCGTCGCGGCATCGCCACCGCCCTGATGTTACACGCTCAAACTTGGGCGCAAGCCAGAGGCGATAGCAAAATCGGCCTCCAAGTCTTCCACAAAAACATCGCTGCTCTCAAGCTCTATGAAAAGATCGGCTACCGACCCAATGCAGTATTGATGACAAAACGGTTAGGGAGTAAGGGAGAGGGAAGAGGGCAATAACGCTTACCAATTTATCCGATTCAAAAGTTCAAACTTTCCTCCTTCTTCCTTCTTCCCCCTCACCGATAGTTGGTAAATTGCAGCGCGGCTGGCCAATCTTCTTGCTTGATCAGCTGAATTGCCTGCTGTAGGTCATCTTTAGATTTAGCGGACACTCGCACCGAGTCTCCTTGGATTGAGGCTTGCACTTTCTTCAGGTTGTCGCGAATCAGCTTGGTCATCTTCTTGCCTATTTCTTGACTAATGCCCTTCTGAAGCTGGATTTGCTGCCGAACTCGATTGCCGCTGGCCGATTCAATCTTGCCGAAATCAAAGATTTTTAAGTCCAGTTGCCGCTTGGCCGCCTTGGTTTGGAGGACAGTGTGGATAGCTTGGAGGGTCATTTCGCTGGCAGTTTCAAGGGTAATGACATTTTCTCCCAGCTCAAGGCTGCTGTGCGTATCCTTGAGGTCATAGCGGGTAGAGATTTCTCGCCGAGTTTGATCAAGGGCGTTAACCAGTTCCTGACGGTCAAAGTCGCTGACAATGTCAAATGAATAGGTTGAAGCCATTCCTAATGGGTTTCCGTTTTGAATTGATTTCTACAGTAAGGCAGATCGGCAGCTGAGCACAAATAGGAGGGTGGTGCCTAAGCTACCTATGCCGAACATCAGCGATCGCCAAGAGGGAATATCCAGAATATAGAAGACAGGATAAAGCAAACGAGCAATGACATAAGCGATCGCAGCCCCTAAGGCAAGCCAAGAATCTTGCCCCGTCATGTAAGCCATCAGCGCTGCTGGCGCAAAGACAATAAACGACTCAAAGGAATTCTGATGCGCCCAAGTTGCTCGTCTAGCATAGGGCGGCAGCTGATCTAACATGGCCCGAGGCGCTGACCTGTCGTAGCCCACTTTAAATCGGCCATAGCCAACTGCAAGGAAAGGAAAATATACCAGCAAAGCGGCTATGGCGATGCATAACAACAAAGCGTCAGGCATAAAGAGCGATTGGACAACGGACATGTTGGGGTGTACAGAGTATTGGCAGACTAGCAAGTTAAAAGCTTCTAGTCTTATTTGCTAATAGCTAACAGCTAATCAAAATAAAATAGCGTCACAATCTTCCGCTGGTCTTCTGCGTCCTGGCAGGTTTTGAGGAGGGTTTGACTATCGTGAAAAGCAAAGCAGATGAGTTGCTGGCAGCGGGATATGATTTCTTGATTGCATAAGGCGCTGGCTTCTGCCAGGGAGAGCTGATCATTGACGGGATTTTCGACTAGATGCATGACCTGTTCAAGTTGCTCCTTAGACTCATTCGGTTGACGAGCTAAGCTTTGCGGTAGGATGACTGTCAGCAGATTGGGGTCTGCTTTCATAGCGCCGCGAATAGCGGCTGAATTGGTGCCCGTAGCGCCCGAGGTTAGTAGACGATTCCCTGAGAGCACCAAAGCATAACTCATGAGTTCGATCAGGTGCTGATGAGTAATCGGCACATGACGAGACCCTAACAGAGCAATTCTCTTAGAGCCAGCCTGCTGTATAGCCGCCAGCTCTTGGAGAAAAAGGTCAATCCTAGGTGTCTCAATCGGAGTTTCGGTAGACTGACTCAAATGCCAAAAAAATTGAAATGAACGCGCTTCATTGTATCAGACAGAAGGGAAATCAACACTAGCCCTTGGGAGCAGTCACTAAGGGTTCAAGTTCTAGGGCGGCCATCAGGCGGTTCATATCAAGGTGCTGATTCATCAGATTACGAACGCACTGAACCTTGATCGGCTCATGAAGTCTAACCTGGCCGAAAGTTTGATCTATAATTTCAACTGTGGTGAGGGTGTCTAGATCAGCAGACAAAATGGGAATTTCAAGATCAGTGGCTCGATTAAGAATTTCAGGGGAAGGGGGTAAATGGCCCGTCAGAATCAGGCATTGAGTCGATGTTTCTAGGGCGGCTAGTTGAATATCGGTACGATCGCCTCCCGTGACCACAGCCATATTCTTAGCTTTACGAAAATATTTGAGCGCTGAGTTTACATTCATGGCTCCAATGGTCAGACTTTCTACCATCAAATCCAGACGATCCTGGCAACAGAGGACCTCCGCCTTGAGTTGATTCACCAGTTCCTTAACGCTGACGCTACGCATGAGAGCGATTCTCGGTAAAATAGCCAACACCGGAATGCCATGACGTTCCAGATAGGGCTTCACACTGGCTTCAACCTCCGAGATCTGATCAGAGACGACATCGTTGATTAAAACACCTAAGAGGCGATCGCCCAAACGCTGTTTCGCCGCCAATAATCCATCGACCACCAGTAACGAGTGATAACGAGCCGT
Organism: Pseudanabaenales cyanobacterium; assembly: GCA_022360135.1. Lineage (GTDB taxonomy): Bacteria > Cyanobacteriota > Cyanobacteriia > Phormidesmidales > Phormidesmidaceae > JAKSDM01. The sequence goes on from JAKSDM010000572.1 coordinate 7,745, forward strand.
CAAAACCACTGAAGCATCAATCACATCGGCAAGTTGGGGCAGTGAAAGCTTGAAGAGAGCGCCCTCTTCAAGCGTTCCTGGCCCTTC
>JAKSDM010000869.1 GCA_022360135.1 Pseudanabaenales cyanobacterium
TCTCGCATTTGCGGGAGTGAGCGGAAGTCAACCACCAGCGTGTTATAGCCAAAACTGGAGCCGCGCTCGGTCAGGAGAATATTAGAGGCCCCTCCAGACTCCAGCTTTTTGACCACATGTTTCATGTCCCAAGGCGCTAGGAATTGCCCTTTCTTGACATTGATGGTTCGACCTGTCGCCGCTGCTGCTAGCAGTAGATCCGTCTGGCGACAGAGGAAAGCCGGAATTTGAAGCACATCTACAACTTCCCCAACGGCGGCCGCCTGATGGCTTTCATGAATATCTGTGAGCACGGGAACGTTCACTTCATCTTTAACCCGTTGCAGAATTGCCAGTCCCTGATCTAAGGATTGACCGCGAAACGAACTGATCGAGGTTCGATTCGCCTTATCGAAGGAGGACTTAAAGATCAGGGGAATTCCTAGGCGATCGCATACAGTTTGAATTTGCTCCGCCATCTTCAAGGTGAAGTCAGCCGACTCAATCACACAGGGGCCGCCAATTAATACCAGCGGACAACCCTCTCCGATCGCGACAGTCTCTGTAACTTGAGTTCGAATCATGAAGCTACCTTCTCTGCAATTAATATTTGGGCCTTGGTCAGATCTTCAGGTGTATTGATCTCCAGCACAGCTTTCTCCGTCTGACACACTCTGATGCTGTAACCATGTTCTAGCACTCGCAACTGCTCCAACGCTTCACATTGCTCCAGAGGCGTTGCTGTCAGTTGGGCATACGCTGTCAAAAAATCCCGGCGGAAGGCGTAGAGTCCTAAGTGATGGTAAACGGGAGCCTCGACTGAATTGCGGAAATAGGGAATGGCGGAACGGGAGAAGTAAAGCGCCCGCTGGCGGCGATCGCATAACACTTTAACGGTATTGGGATCTCCATAGCCGGTCGTGGCGTCCAAGGGACAGGCCAAGGTGGTCATATCCGGCGACTGGCCTTGCAGATAAGGCTCGATCAGCTGCATTAGCATTTTAGGCGTCACAAAGGGTTGATCCCCCTGGACATTAACAATCGCTTGAAACTCAGGATAAAGAGCCGCCACCTCCGCCACCCGATCGGTCCCGGTCGAGTGGTCGCCATGGGTGAGTTCAACCTCTCCGCCAAAACTACGAACCCGATCAGCAATCATGTCGCTATCAGTCGCCACAATCACTCTGTCAAACCCAGGACAGCTTTTAGCCGCCTCATAGACCCACTGAATCATGGGGCGGTCGCCTAATTGCGCCAGAGGCTTGCCTGGGAATCTTTGAGAGGCGTATCGAGCTGGAATTACGGCTAGGATGTTCACAGGTCACTCCGCACGAGATCAGACAGTTTGAGCAGATCAATCAACCCTATTGACCTAAAGGTCAGAGGCGAGAAAGTTAAAGTGGAAAATTATCCCTGAGAAAGAATTCAGCCTCTAGACTCCAAAATTCACAATCCAGAATTCACAAACTAGACTCCAGAATTCACAAACTAGACTCCAAAATTCACAATCCACCTCTCGACGGGCGCTGGCAATGTCCGTAGAAAGCTGACTCCTGACTTCTCGCCCAGCCAAAACACACCCGCTTACGCAAATACCCATGGTCAAGATTGAGATTCAGAATAGCGAAGTATTTTTACCGCTCACAGGAGTCCGCTGCGGGCGATATCATGCAGCCTGATCAGACCAATACAGCATTGATCGGCGTCAATAACGGGCAACACAGAAATTTGGGAAGGGCGATTTTCCATTGTCTGCAGGGCGTCGTAAGCCAGCTGTTTGGGTAAAGCTGTGATCGGATTGCGAGTCATGATCGCCGCTGCTTGCAAGGTTTCCAGGTTGGTTGACCGGCTGGCCTGAATGGCTCGTCGCAAATCACCATCAGTAATTACTCCCAACAGTTGGCCTTGAGTGTTAATGACGCTCACGGCTCCCAGGCCGCCCTTGCTAATCGCGCTCACAACTTCAATCCAGCCCGCGTTAGGTGCAATGATCGGGTTATCCTCACCGCTGTGCATCAAATCCTGAACACGCAGAGTCAGGCGCTTACCTAGGCGGCCAGCCGGGTGATTCAGGGCAAAGTCTTCTGGGGTTAACCCTTTAATCTGCATCAAGGTCATTGCTAGGGCGTCGCCGATCGCCAGCGCCACCGTGGTGCTCGTCGTCGGCGCCAGGTTCAATGGGCAGGCTTCCTTATCCACTGTAGCCGCCAGGGCCACATTGGCATGCCGCGCCAGGGTAGACTCTAAATTACCCACCAAAGCGATAATTGGCACATGCCGCTGATTCAGGGAGGGTAGCATTGCTACTAACTCATCGGTCTCACCACTGTTGCTCAAAACAATGGCGACGTCTTCCCGGGTAACCACCCCTAAGTCGCCGTGGAGGGCATCGCCGGGATGGAGATAAATTGCGCCTGTCCCGATGCTACTGAGAGTCGCGGCAATTTTACGGGCGACAATGCCTGACTTACCAACCCCTGCCAGAATCACTTTGCCTTGACACGACAGTAATAGGCAAACTGCTTTCTCGACGGCATTGGGCTGAAGCCGTTTAGCGGCTTTCGCGATCGCATCCGCTTCTAACTGAAGTAGCTCCGTGACTTGCGAAAAATAAGGCTGTCTAGTTGAATTGACTGTAGACTGCATTTTTATAACCTATATTCAAGTTAAGAACTTGTAGATGTAGAGAACAGATTTTGAACAGTTTTACAAGAGCAAACTGTAGGAGCTGTCTCAACATAGAGAATTGATTAATTTGAAACTAGCGACTAGAAATTAGAGACGAAAATCTACAGCTTATATACTTTAAATTTGCGAACATACCTAATGTATTAAACGTTAATTAAACAGAAACTCCCGGTGAAAATTACACACAAACAAATAGCTAAGATGTTCATGCTTTAGAAGCTAATCTGTCTAATATCACCCTTGAAAAGGTTCGAAATATTGCCCAATAACCCCGCTTATTCTAGTTGCTTAAGATGTTTCCTGATATGAGTCAAAGTTAAGCTATTTCTACAGGAACCTCCAACGATACGCCCACGCCTTCATTAAAAAAATATACTTACCAAGCGTTCTCAATGATCGAGCCCTCCGTACTAAGTATCAGTAGAAATACTGGTTATAGGCAACCTCATATGCCTTGAGTTGAGTGATAGTTAGAAGTTTACCCATGAAAATCTGATTAAGAATTCTGATTTAGTTATCCTTATTGATGAAATTTTCTAGAATTTCTAAATTTTCTGAAGGTTGATTGTCAATCAGATGTTGCACAAGTTTTACAGCGATGACTTCAGGTGAGATCGCTCCCTCACGTCCCATTGGTGTATTTGTTTGAGTGGTTAACAGTTTGGGGGGACGTACTAACAAGAAACCAACATCACTATATTCAATCGCTGCAACTCTGGCGATCCCCTCAATTGCATGCTTAGCACTGACATAGTGAGGCCAATCTGCAGGGGGAGTTTGGGTCGAGACAACTGACGAGATGATAATATTCCATCCAGTATTTTTTGCCAAAGCACCTAAAAAGACAGCCATTGGCACGCTCATGAGCGCTAAGCTTTTGCTAACATAATCATTGACTCTGTGAATTGCATTAGGTTCAAGCCATAGGGGCAAAATCGGAGGACAGGCATTACATACGAGCAGGTCAAGCCTGCCAAATTTCTGTAGGATTTGTTCTCTAGTAGAATTACACCAGGCTAGATCACTCGCATCTCCCTGGATCAAAACAACTTTTCCAGGGGCATCGGCCAGGGTGTTTTGCAGATGCTCTGCTTCCGCCTGACTGCGATAAAAATTGACGAGCACCGTACACCCCTGTAAGACCAAAGCCTGGGCGATCGCCGCCCCTAACCCCCGACTGGCTCCTGTCACCAGGGCGACCTTGCCTTTTAGCGCCTCGGAGCTTGGCGTCAGCGTTTCTATGGATGCTGTCGTGCTGGTCGGGGGAGCAGGACGAATAAAAGACTGAATCTCTCCTGTTGCTAGGGGCATTTCATCAATGGTTAGCGCAGCCTTAGTTCGCAGCAAATTGTAGCGATCATCGAATTGGCTCAAGGATGCGGTATAGGAAAATGGTTTAGTAAGGTTGGGTCGGGAATCCTCAAAACTCAGAGACAACTTGGAAAACAGCGCCTGACAACCCGGTAATTCCATACCCACGAAGTAGCTTGCCCAGAGAAGCGCCGCCACTTCCACCTCGCCAATCCCCTTTTGGAACAGCTCTAAACGGTCAGTTAAAACCTGTAGCGCATCAATATCAGGGCAATAGGTTTCTGCAATCTGGCAGCTCTCAATCAGGTCTGAAGGGGATAATGTCACCGCTTCAGTGCGAGTCGCTTGCGGCGTCATCGCTTTAAGCCTTTCCGGATTCCCTATCCGGAAATGAGCCTTCACTTTTGACATCAGCCGCCTGCCGTCATAAATTCTTACGACAGCTTTTTCGGGAGAGGTTTCGACAACTTCAAGCGAGTAAGGCAGGTTGACAAATAGGGGAGCTGGAAATTCCAGAACAATTTTGCTCAATCGTAGTCCGGGTCGATCTTGCAAATGCCCCAAACCAAATAATCCACCTAATATCCCAAATACCACGCGATTAGCAAAGGGCGTTTTTCGGGCATAATCGTCGGAAAGATGTAAAGGATTGCGATCGTGACTTGCTTTGCTAAACAATTCAAGATCATCTGGCGAGAAACAAATTAAGCCCTGGCGCTGTAGCGGTTCCATTATTCCTGCTGAAATGATAATTCAGTAACACACGCTCCATAGCAACACAACATGGGACGGCTATTGCTGCAGCCGCCCAGCTTGGGAGAGTTTCATATGTCTGGTTAAGTTGAGATTTCCTAACCATCGAACAGTATCAGGATTTGCCTCTGCCCACTGTTGACATTGAGCTTTAACTTGTAGCAGGTGCTCATCTACATTTTCTGGCGTTACATAAACTCCAAAATCCGCTGGCGCCGTTCCATCCTGATAATCAAACATTCGATTCAGGATGAAATCACCCACTTCATGTGGGTAGTGGGATGGGTCTTCAAAATACGCCATCTCTTCTTTAATTGGCTCAACCGTGATGCTATTGCAGCCTGAAAAATCCCACACCGGATGAATACTAACAACTTCATGTAACCAATCTTCATAGGTTGACCAATAATTAGCCACCATTGCTGAGTGAAACAGTGTTGTATGTAACGGTGGTAGAAATACCTTAACGTCAATCCCATCTAATTGAGCAGCTTCAACCATTGCTCGAAAATGGTTAACAGTTTCCTGCGAAAATTCAAAGTCCCAATACATTTGCTCAGCCTGAGTGAAATCTTCAACCAGCTTCACCTCAAATTGGCGTTTCATTTCCAAATCAATGGCATGTTCATAGGTGCCATCTTCAGCAAAATAGAAGCCGCGCTCGTCAGGATTGAAAATTAGGTTGAGGGAGTCAAGCGAGAGGTAAAGTCCAAAGAAATCGCTAGGTATTAGATGCCGAGCACCCAGTCTTGCCTCCGAAAAACCTGTTCTGACATCTCTAAAGCGATTGAATGCATAAAAATCCAACCCAATAACTACAGTCTCAAGATCATTGTTAGCTGCGGCATGTTCAAAGTACCGCTTCAATTCATAGATGTTTGCACCCAATATAGACAAATTGTAAGTGGGATCATTTTCTGATAAAGCTGCATGTTCAGGCTTGAGTCCTCTAGCAGTGCCTGAGGAACCCAAGAAAACCGCTCTGGGACGAATTTGGGTAACTTTGATTGCTTTGACAAGCCGATCATTGGACACTCGGCCCCCATTTTTACGAATACCGTACGGGTCTGCTACTAAGTTACTGAAAAAAACAATGAGAAAATAAATTATGGCAAAACCACAGAAACCCTTGATGAACTTATTATACTGGTGCATACCTCTAGAGGTGATAACGGCTAAAACTGAAAGTAAATAAACTCACTAAGCTGGCTAAGACCGAGAAACGCTGTGAAGGCGATCGCACTAGTCAACCCTGCCCACATCACAGTTGGTCGCCACTCTAAAGTCTTCCATATCGTTGCTAACCATCTTGGATGATTCTGAATTTCTTGGACTGGGTTGAAATTCAGTGCGGGTGTATATCTTGCCATCCACTGCTGGGTGTTGGGAAAGAAGAAAACAACGATCATTAGCACTATCAGCCATAAAAGACCGATTTTGGGATCGGAAAAAATGTGGTTTGGAAACAAGGCCCCATCAGCCAAGGAAAACTTATTGCCGCCTACCATTGCTGTTAGCATTGCCATGGCGTTACCAACATCAGAGGCTCGAAAAAAGACCATTGCAACGACCACTGCCAACAATGTTATAGATTGGCCTATTCGTTTTCCTAACCAGCTAGTTTGCTTGAGGTTATACCCTCTAGACTTCAAAATCATATGCCAACCATGATTAATGGTGAGATAAAAACCGTGCAAAAGACCAAATACAATATATTGCCACCCCGCACCATGCCATAAACCGGCCAAGAACATTGTGATGATCGTTGGCAATGTAATCAATTCAGCAAAAGCACCCAAACTACCTACGCCCCGTTTGATCAAACTTTTGCCTTGCTGCACTCGCCGCCGGGATAGATTGAGTGCAATTGGATTATAGAGATAGCGGGTTAGAAACCGGGTCAGCGTCATATGCCAGCGTCCCCAAAAGTCAATAATATTGATCGCCTTGTAGGGAGAATTGAAGTTGAGGGGCAACTGAATGCCAAACAACCGGGCGGCGCCGATCGCCATATCAGAATAACCAGAAAAATCGAAGTAAATTTGCAGGCTATACGCCAGCGCTCCCATCCAAGCTTCCGCTAGGGTTAGAGGAACTCCTTGACTGGCGGCGTTGAAGACGGGGGTAGCATAGAGGGCGATCTGATCAGCCAGAATCACCTTTTTGAATAGACCTATCGAGAAAATGGTCAAACCAATCGCAAAATTTTCCTTATTCAAGCCAATTTTTGACTGCTTGGAGAATTGAGGCATCATCTCCTGGTGGCTAACAATGGGCCCAGCAATCAACTGCGGGAAGAAACTTACAAAGAGGCAGTAATCAATAAATCGATAGTGTTTGGTTTCTCCTTCCAGACTATCGATCAGATAGGAGATCTGTTGAAAGGTATAGAATGAAATGCCCAGAGGCAAGACAATCTGGGCGATATTAAATGATGCGCCGGAAAGAGCATTAAAATTATCAATAAAAAAGTTGAAGTATTTGTAATACCCAATTAACCCTAAGTTGAATACAACACCCAAAAGTAATAGGATCTTACCGCTTTTCTCATTCTCACTCAGATGAGCCTGGTTAAGCCCTTGCCCTAAAATATAGTTCACCCCAATTGACAGCAGCAGCAATAACAAATAGGGAGGATTCCACCAGCCATAAAAGAAGAGAGAGGCTGCGACCAGCCAGAAGATTGACAATCGCCGATTCCCTAATTGGCTGGCTAGATAAAAACCAAGGAATGTGATAGGAAGGAAGAGCAAGATGAATTCGTATGAATTGAAAAGCATTTCAAAATATCGATTAGAGTATAATTTCAAGCCTTCAAGCCACTTTCCTGCTCAGAAATTCTGGCCTTATTGACAAACCTGACGCCAGATCTTTTTTTATGTATTCGGGGCTCAATAAGTTGTTCTTAAAGCGAACCCTGAAACCCAGGCATAGAATACCAGGTCCAGGATTTTGACTGATAAGCGTGAAGTCTTTGCTGACAAATCAACCAAGTATCGGAACATTTGCCTTAAGCGCTTTGTTGCTAATGCATCAAACGGTTTGTTTACTGAGTTTTGCTAAAATCAAATCAACAAACTCTCCAACATTAGCCAGTTGAGCCACTTCAGCTGTCTTAAACTTGACGCCGAACTCCTGCTCAGCACCGAGCACCAAATTGATATGATTCATCGAGTCCCACCCAGAAATATCTTTGGCAGAGGTGCTATCCCCAATCTGAATATCATCCTCGTCAAAGACATCTTGGAAAACCGTTATTAGCTGCTCATAAACTTGATTGCGACTCATATAGTTATCCTCATGCACAGAAGGTAGAGTTAATAAATGTATCAAACGGCTTAGAAGTTTCTAAATCTAGACGCCATAGGCTACGAAACTCACCGTTTTCGCCTGATTTTTCAGACAACAGTCTAAATCCTAAATTGCCATAATGCTGTTTCACCATCTCATTCTTCTGGGTCTGAATGTATTCGCCCAGCAAAAATTGGACTCCCTGTTGACGCGATCGCTCTACCAGTACATTCAGCACTGCTTGCTCAACCTGACGGCCTAGAACACGACAGCTCATCAACCAGGTATCGATATACAAGCCTTGCTCCTGATCCAATCGCGTCGGTTTGGCAATTACCACACTAATCAGTCCGTTGTCTCCGAACATATCCTTCAGACGCATTTGCAGGCAAAGCGTTCCAGGCTCTCCACTGATTTGCTGCATTTGAGTCTCTGTGTAGCGACGAGTCGTGAGGTTGAACTGATTGCTCCGATTGACTAACTGGGTTGCCCGTTGCAAAGACAGAGCGTCAACTGGGGCGACTGTCAGCTGCATCTCTAAGCGCTCCAGAAAACTTTCGATGCTATGAGATTCTTCCATCAGAAGATCACGCTGGCTATTAGCGTGATATTGCTCCGCCCGTTGAGCATCGTCTTTAGAAAAAGAGACAGCCTCAAAATACCCGGCATCGGACAGGCAGTTTACATACCAAGCCGGATCTTCAGGGACTTCTGGAACCGCTACACTGTCGGCAAACTGGCGCACAACGGCTCTTTCCGCCGGATTGTCATCAAAGAAAATAAGTGAATCAAGGCCAATATTGAGCCGAGCGGCAATTCGCTTTAAGTTTGTCGCTTTGTCTTCCCAATTGGCGACAAAAACCGCAAAGTCTTCTAGCTTTAGCACCATTTCTGGATGCTTTTCAAAAGGCTCCATGGCTGTTTGTTCATTGTTCTTAGAACAAACGGCTAATATGACGCCTCGCTGTTTGAGTGATTTAACATAATGCTGAAAAGCTTGAAAAGCCTCTCCGGGACCTGTTCCTTGTCCAATCTCAATACCGCTTAGGCCATCATCGCCAATCACCCCCCCCCAAAGGGTATTATCAAGATCCAAGACCAAGCATTTGAACGATAGACCACGCATTGCCGCCAAAATTCGAGATACCTGCTCTCCGTAGAGCGGCCCCTGCACTGGAGAAACGGCCTGTTTTGCATGGCGCCAAAGGGTTGGATCTGACCAAGTCTGATAACCAACAAAAGCCGCTAAACCAGCGACATCTAGTAGCAGGGCTCGGTGATCAGCAACACGCTGACGCAGTTGAGTATTGACTTGATTCAGAATATTGCTGGCAGAGGCGGGCGTTAGGGCGTCATAATGACCAAACAGTCGTTCAATTGGCGGCACAAAAGACTGTTGGATAGGCACAGCTTCTAACTGAGTGGTAATTATTCGCCAGAGTTGTTCCCACTCGTTGATGCGCTGAGAAACAGCAGTTTCGACTTCTTGCCAGTTAGAGTCCAGGGGTAATTGGATGCCGATTTCTGAATTATCAAGCGCCAGGAGGACAGCATCAGGCTTAAATTGATAAAGCTGAGAAGTCGGATTGATTAAATCTTGACGATACTGACCATAAGGTGAGACATAGGTCTCAACTATCAACCCTCGACGCAAAGCCGCAACTCGAATGGCAGACTGCAAATGCTCTACTGTAGATGACGCTAGGATAGCTAATTTAATCTGAGGCAGCGCAGTTAGCGCTTCTGGATGATCAACTTTGAGATTCTGTAATCGTCGATCAAGGCGAGTTGTTTGATTAAAA
>JAKSDM010001126.1 GCA_022360135.1 Pseudanabaenales cyanobacterium
ATTTGGATGTTGGATGATGTCCTATCTGGCTAAAAACGTTCAGATTAAATTTTCTCTAATTTAAATTTGAGAGGCAATTTCTTCCTAAATCGACCCGGCTTACTGCCGCTGTAATCTTCTTCAATAAGTCTAAGCTGATTGAATTGAGATTCAAGCTCGCTAAACGCAAGCTGAGGATCTCGATCTGAAATAGAAGAACTAACATCACCCTTATCCCCTACACAGGATCTAAAATCAATCGAAACTAAGTCGAGAGAATCATTGAAATCAAAGAACGGTCCTTCCTTGGCTCCAATAACGTCATTTCCTGGTAAACCATTATCGAGATCATAGATATTTCGAAAGCAGATCGTATCTTCTGAGTGCTTTACCCCAGAGTAGGGAGAAACATACTCAAAGGAAAATTCACTGTCTTCTCCTAGTTCTTCTAATAACAATCCTCCAGCCACACCCCGATTGGGTGCAATATTCTCTAAAGATTCACTCACGGTATTGGGATTGTAGGTGACAGAGCCGGTTAAAACACCTTCTTCACCAGGCGTTCCAGGTGATTGAAATGAGTAGGTAACCGCAAATGCAGATCCGTAGCAAAGTAGAAAACTCAAGCAAAATGCTACAGCCAATAATGCTAGCCTTTTTGAAAAGAATTGAATCATTTTTCCTGTTAGTAAATAGATTGACTAAAAGCGATACTCTTCAAAAACAATAAGGGTCCAAAAAACAGCCGATACGAAAGGTGAAAAGATGATTGAAATCTGAGGATCAAACCGGATGTGCTCCATCATGTAAAATCATCATTTTTAGTGCTAGTTGCATAGACAAGAGCATGGAGTACAACAATACGGTTGAATTTTGCCTGGGAATCATCAGGCTTGAGGGAAAGGACCTCATTCAATGCCTCGAGTGACTCTTGGAAGCGACCTAGAAAATAGAGTACGATCGCCTTGTTATTCCAGGCTAAAACCTCTTCATCAATGGAAGTTTTTGAGGCTGAGCTAAAACTCAGAGACCTGTTGCAAGCATTTAAGGCTTGTTCATAGTTCCGCAATTGACTGAGTGCAGCACAGGTATTAGCCCATGCTATCGCATAATCTGTACGTAGGGAAGTAGCATACCTAAATGATAAATATGCTTCCTGGTAACTCTCTAATTCATAATAAATCCGGCCAAGCTGATTCCAAGCCTCTGAATTAAACTGATCTTGGACAATCAAATTTTTACATCTTTTCAAACCCTCTACTCCTATTTTGGAGAAGCATTCTTCCTTTAGAAATTCATCTTGTTTTGAGTTTTGATTGCTAGAATATTCCTCAGAAATCACGAGTGGAGCAGCCTGAACTAAAGGGGTTGCACTCAAACTGAGTATGCCAATCAATAAGATTAGAATAATCCTGAATAAAATCCTCATACGATTACCTGAGAGAAGAATCTTTTTGTTTTGTTCAATAGGCTATGCAACCTATAACGTTTCCTAACCAGGGGGGACTCTTGAAGGTACGAGAACGATTTAGAGTTGAAAGCCATTTAGTTACCCTAAGGTCACTGGAAACCCTATAATCATCACTAATCCAATTGGCTTCCTACTTCAGAAGTCAACTAAAATAAGCCGACAATTCGCAGTCAAACGAAGCGCCCTTCAAAAGTACTTATGGCAAACTAAACACTCCATAAATCCAGAGCGCCATAGCAAATTTAGGAAAGATTTACTCTGTAAGCCTATATTAGGGCAATCAACCTCAACGATCTCCTCTCAAATAGTTTTATTGCCTTCCTCTCAAAAGGTTTTTTAGATCGACTTTGCAATAGAATAACATATTGTTGAGAATATATGTCAATTGAATAAGAATGGGGTGTACGAAGTTTTGCAGATCTAGCAACACTGCCATTGAGCGCCTTGCCACGCTGCATCATCCCGCTATTAAGCAACGCCCCTGTGGCTTACTGGAGTTCTTTGCAGACAAACCTATTGCCAGCCAGC
>JAKSDM010000870.1 GCA_022360135.1 Pseudanabaenales cyanobacterium
ACCCTACGCTGTAGTGCAACTGCGGCAGGAAGATAAGGCTGGACAGCTTTGGAACATGGTGGGCTTCCAGACCAATCTGCGTTGGGGGGAACAGAAGCGGGTCTTCCGGCTGATTCCGGGTTTGGAAAATGCGGAGTTTGTCCGCATGGGAGTGATGCACCGCAACACGTTTATCAACTCGCCAGAACTGCTAGAGCCCACGTTGCAGTTCAAAAAACGGCCTACTTTGCTAGCAGCCGGTCAATTAGTGGGCACTGAGAGTTATACAGCGGCGGCGGCGGGGGGCTGGTTAGCAGGCACCAATGCAGCTCGTTTGGCGCTGGGTTTAGACCCCTTGTCGATGCCGATGACTACGATTATGGGAGCCCTGTTTGATTTCATCAGCTCTGCCTCCCCCAAACACTTTCAGCCCATGCCGCCAAATTTTGGCATTCTGCCGGAACTGCCCCAGCGCATTCGCAATAAACGAGAACGGTATGGCAAGTATCGCGATCGCGCCCTGGCTGACCTCCAAACTTGGGCTAATCAGCACCAGATAATCGGGCATTGCGCATGATGCGTCAAGAACCCACACATAATCAGCACCTAAAAACGCTGAGTAGTTTACTTATTAGGCTGAGGCGTCATCCGAAGATAGGGTTTCACTTCAGTCACCCCTTTGGGGAATTTCTTCTTCGCTTCCTCAGTCGGAATAGTGGGCGCCACCACCACGTCTTCGCCTTCCTGCCAGTTGACTGGGGTAGCCACACTGTAGTTGTCAGTTAATTGCAGCGAATCAATCACCCGCAGAATTTCGTCAAAGTTCCGACCAGTGCTAGGGGGATAAGTAATCGTCAGCCGTAGCTTTTTGTTAGGGTCGATGACAAAGACTGTGCGCACAGTGACTTTTGCATTGGCATTTGGGTGAATCATGCCATAGAGATCAGACACCTTCTTGTCAACATCGGCAATGATAGGGTAGTTGACAGTGGTTTTTTGGGTTTCGTTGATATCTCCAATCCAACCTTTGTGAGAATCCGCATCATCCACACTTAGGGCGATGACTTTTGCTCCCCGCTTGGCAAATTCCGATTTGAGTTTTGCAACTTCGCCAAGTTCTGTGGTGCAAACAGGGGTGTAGTCAGCAGGATGGGAGAAAAACACCACCCAACTATCACCCGCCCAATCATAAAAATTAATTTCACCCTCGGAAGATGACTGGGTGAAATTAGGTACTGTGTCGCCGAGTTGAAGCGCCATAACCGATTACCTGTGATTCCTACTTTGTCTTACAAACAGAGTTCTCTTACAAACAGAGTCTCTTACAAACAGAGTCAAATAAATAACCTGTAGAGGGTATCTTGCCACAAACCCCGGTATCCCGGTCGGATTTTAGAGGTTTTTTAACAATCATTCCACCAAGTCTCTCTCATCCTCCCATTCTGAATGCTGCTGGCGAATTTAACACTTGGGAATATTGACGCCGAAGTGGGGTTTTTTTGAGGCCCCCCAGCCCCCAACTTTGGGGGAGCATGAACTCAAAGTCCCCGAGAATTGGGGGATTTAGGGGGGCTTCAGCCATTCTCACGATGTTACGAAATAATTCGCCAGCAGTATCATTCTGGAGGAACTTTGAGTTCAAAGCTTCCCACTAATATTTCTAACTGTTAAATTCGCCAGCAGTATCAGAATTAGGTGGTTGAGGGGGGGCAGAATGTGTCAGATTCCAATGTGAACCCACTGGTGTGTACCCAGTAGGCTTGCAAAGGGAGCGCCAGGGGTGCTTAATTGTGCTAGCTTTGCACTTGCTAGCCAATGTTGGGCCAGCAAGATTGAGGGCGACTGACAAATTCTATTCACTTGCTAAAGTTCCTTAGTTTAATGAACAATTTGGAAGATCTAAGGGAGAAGGTTGCGGCAGCTGCGATCGCTTGCCCAGCTTTCCAACATACTCACTGACTGTCAAAATGACTCAATAGAACACAACTTGGTATGAAGCTTGTGAGGAACTTAAGGGATTGGGGTAATTCCAGTGTTAGCTCAAGCAGCGCTAGGAATTTGGATGAACTGAACAATAACAAGGCGAACGGCGGCGACGATGCGATCGCACTAAAGTCCAAGCTAGACCTTAAGCGGATCAATCAACAACTTGAGGCAATGAGTGCAGTCGAAACCGTTCAGTGGGCGGTTGACACCTTTGGAAACGGATTGGCTATGAGCACCAGCTTTGGCATCCAGTCAGCCGTCATGCTGCATCTGGCAACCAGTATTGCGCCTGATATTCCGATAATCTGGATCGATACGGGTTATCTTCCGGCCGAAACCTACCACTTTGCCGAATACTTGACTGAGCGGTTGAAGCTGAATTTGAAAGTATACCAGTCCTCCATCAGCCCAGCCCGGATGGAAGCGCTGTACGGTCAGTTATGGCAGCAAAACGATCTCGAAGCCTTTAATCGCTATGATCAAATTCGCAAGGTTGAACCCATGCAGCGGGCGTTGCAGGAATTGCAGGTAACGGCTTGGCTAGCTGGCCTACGTCGTGACCAAACAGAGCATCGTAAAGCTTTGCCCTATATCAATCAGCAGTCAGGTTGTTACAAGCTGCTGCCGATCCTCAACTGGAGCGCTAAGGATGTGTATGAATATTTGAAAACATATGATTTGCCCTATCATCCCTATTTTGATAAGGGTTACACCACAGTAGGAGACTGGCATTCCAGCCGACCCCTCACATTGACTGATCAGCATGAGCGCGATACTCGGTTTCAGGG
>JAKSDM010000041.1 GCA_022360135.1 Pseudanabaenales cyanobacterium
CGATTCCGCTTCATCTGCAACAGGATGAGCGGTTGCGGGCGATGTGCCTCTCCGGAGCCCTCACCTATGAGCAGTACATTCAGCGGATTGTCAGGGCAGGCTTTGGCCAGGTGGAAGTTCGAGCTCGTCGGCCCTATCGACTCCTGGATCGGCAGAATTATGCCCTGGATCAGCATTTGCTGTTAGAAAGTTTGGATTCTGTCTCCTTCAAGGTAGTGATTCCAGAAGACGGCCCTTGCGTTTTTACCGGCAAAACAGCCGTTTATGCGGGTGCGGAAGACTACTTTGATGATCAATCTGGCCACATCATGCAGCCCGGTGTCCCACTCGCAGTGTGCGACAAGACGGCGGGCAAATTGGCGAAATTTGAGGATATCCTGGTCACAGATTCAACCTGGCACTATGACGGAGGAGGCTGCTGCTAATGGGGTTAATGCGCAATCAAGGGTATTTTGCCGCCTTCGCGCTCAGTCTGGCAGCCAGTACTTGGGTCCAGGCTTGTTCCCCATCTCCTCAAGGGGAGGCGCTGTCGTCTGATGTTTTAACCGGCAAATTGACCTTGACGGGATCGAGCACGGTCGCCCCCCTGGTCGGCGAAATTGCCAAACGCTTTGAAGCTGAGCATCCGGAGGTTCGGATTGATGTTCAGACAGGGGGATCGTCAAGGGGACTGGCCGATGCTAAACAAGGGCTGGCGGATATTGGCATGGTTTCCCGCGCTCTGAAGACAGAAGAGACAGGCGAATTTCAAGGGTTCGTGATTGCTCGGGATGGGATTGGCGTCATTGTTAATGCGGCTAATCCTGTAGCCGCCATTAGCGATCGCCAAGTAGCGGCCATCTACACGGATCAAATCCAGAACTGGCAAGAGGTTGGCGGTCAGGACGCCGCCATTACGGTGGTGAATAAGGCAGAGGGCCGATCGACCCTAGAGTTGTTTCTCAGTTACTTTGAGCTACAAAACTCTCAGATCCGAGCAGACGTGGTGATTGGCGACAATCAACAGGGGATCAAAACCGTAACGGGGAATGTCAATGCCATTGGCTATGTCTCAATTGGGGCGGCTGAGTACGACATTGAACAAGGGGCGCCTATCCGGCTGCTGCCAGTGGGCGGTGTCGAGGCGACTGTAGAAACCGTTCAAACGGGTAGGTTTCCGCTGGCTCGCCCGCTGACGTTAGTCACCACCGAAAGCCCGTCAGGGTTGATGCAGGAGTTCATACAATTTGCTCAGTCAGAAGCAGTCCATGACATTGTCAGAGCCCAAAACTTTGTCCCGATTGAGGCAGCGGATCTGGCCCAAACTCTCCGTTGATCAGGGGTTGGTTTGGATCTTGCAGGGATTAGCTGCAATCACAGGATCCCTGGTGCTGCTAATCACCCTCTTCCTGGTTTGGGAGACGTTGCCTGTGCTGCGACAGGTGGGGTTCCGACCGTTTTTTACAGACCCTTCCTGGCATCCAACAGAAGCCCTGTATAACCTCACGCCGATGCTCTGGGGAACCCTATTCGCCACAGCTGGTTCAGTCATGCTGGCGACACCGTTGGGGATTTTGTCAGCGATATTTTGTCAATACTATGCGCCAGCTGGGATTGCTCACCTCTATCGACGGCTGATTGAGTTACTGGCGGGAATTCCGTCGGTGGTTTATGGATTTTGGGGACTGGTGACACTAGTCCCCTTGATTGGACGACTGCATCCGCCCGGTCCAAGTCTGCTGGCAGGCATTCTAATTCTGACAATTATGATCCTGCCCACGGTTGCTTTGACTGCAGACGCCAGTTTCGCCAAGGTCCCCCACATCTACCTGCAAGGGGCAGCGTCGCTGGGCCTGTCTCGTTGGGGAACGATTTGGGGGATTGTGATTCCAGCCGCCAAATCGGGTCTATTCACAGGCGTCATCTTAGAAACTGGACGGGCCATAGGGGAAACGATGGCAGTTCTGATGGTCTGCGGTAATGTCGTTCAGACCCCCCACAGCGTGTTTGATCCAATCCGCACCCTAACTGCCAATATCGCTTTAGAAATGGCTTATGCCTTAGGCGATCATCGCTCCGCCCTGTTCGTCAGCGGCCTGATCCTGATGGGGATGGTTACCGCCTTGGTGGTCACCGCCGATGCGATCGCGCAGGAGGAGAGTCATGGCTAGGCGCCTGCTCCGCCACCCCCTGCTAACCTTTCAACCGGCCATCGGTATAAACGTTCTGCCGTCCTTATTGGTTTGGTCCGTCGCCCTACTTGTCACCGCTGTCTTCGCTTGGATTTTAAGCAATATTGTCTGGCGCGGGATCGGGCAAATTTCTTGGGAATTCCTCACCATGCCTCCTCAAGACGCCGGACGTGAGGGC
>JAKSDM010000300.1 GCA_022360135.1 Pseudanabaenales cyanobacterium
CCTAATTAAGGCTTACTAGAGTTAACTGGAGTTAATCTGGGAATGCAAATTGAACCATACGCCCTCTGCTACCTTGATGCGGTTATTCGTCTGTCGCTTCGGGCCTGGACTCCGGTCTTTGATTCGATTCAGAAAGCGATGGACGCTGATGTGTACCGGTCGTTCTATCCCGATAATTGGCGTGTGAGCCAGCAAAAGGCTGTCGAGGATGTCTGCGCTGCGGCAGACACCAATGTATGGGTTGCTGTCGATGCAGGCTCTACTGTGGGCTTTGTGGTCGTAAAACTACACTCAGAGGACAGCATGGGTGAAATCTACATGATCGCTGTCGATCCAGACTTTCAAGGTCACGGCATTGGCGGCGCTCTGATAGAATTCGCTCTGGATTGGATGAAAGAGGCTGGGATGTCTGTCGCCATGGTTGAGACCGGAGGCGATCCCGGTCATGCCCCAGCCCGTCACACCTATGAAAAGGCGGGCTTCGGGTTGTGGCCAGTCGCCAGATACTTCAAAAAGCTCTAAGGACATAGGTAAGTCTTAAGGTTTACTTTATGGAGAAAACAATGAAACAGAATGTAGGCTCTCGTGAGTATAAGGTTATGCTTCAGAAAAAGCGCTTCATTGGCTCACAGATTGATCTTCTTGAACGAGCCGGAGAATTTTGGAACGATTTCAAAGGTTCAATCCAAGATATTGTGCTTGATACTGATGGTAGCCTTAATAAGGTAGAGAAAAAAAGAACTGTCAGGTTCTATGACAGCGCAGATCGCCATCTTCAAAAAAGTGGTTATGTTTTCCGAGAGCGAGTTGATCTTAATACAAGAAAACGGGAAGTTACGCTCAAATACCGCCATCCAGACCGCTATATTTCTCAGGACAGAGATATGGCGGCAGCTGATATTAAGCATGGAAAAACAAAATTTGAGGAGGATATTAAACTTCCCTTTATAAAGCTTTACAGCTTCTCTACAAAGCAACCGATATCGGATGGAAAAAATCTAAATAAGCTGAATGATCCTGGTGAATTATACCCAGATCTGAAGAAGCGGCTAAAATCTTATCAAGAAAATGAGCCAATTAAGTTGGTGGGAAATTTCACTGCTAGAGAAATGGTTATTGCGGGAGCCAATTTTCAAATTCAGAAGAGTCCCAAAGTGGAAGCCAATTGCGCATTAATCGCTTGGTATGATGCAGCAGGCGAAGAGGATAAACCGGTCGTAGTTGAATTTAGCTTCAAATATGAAAATAAGCAGGAGGAATATGATGGAGAGACATCCCAAAGAGCGTACGATGTATTTGGTAGATTAAAGGATAAGTTAGCGGAGTGGGTTGACTCTGATGGGCCAACAAAGACTGCTTATGTTTATTCAAGAGCGTGATTGATTGCCTAACGCTTGTCTACATCAAACGCTCGAATAAGACGACTATCGTTATTGCGTCAACGATGATGTTGCATTCCCGCTCGCTTCTTTGCTTGAGAAACGCAACCTTCGAGAGTCCCATCAAGCATGTGTCGAGAACGTTGACCGAAGGTTATCCGTCTCACTATCCTTGTCTGACAAATGAGTACTTCTCCCTTATCTTTTAAACCCTGATCACTTGTCCCGTCTCTGCCGATCGTCGAGCGGCGTCAGCCACCTTGAGGGCATAGAGACTTTCAGCTGGAGTGACATAGAGAGGGCAGCCTTCCAGTAAATGATCCA
>JAKSDM010001102.1 GCA_022360135.1 Pseudanabaenales cyanobacterium
CGGCTAATCTTGGCGCTTATCCGACTTATTTTTGAATGAATTTTGAGTCTAAGGGTGATCATTGAAGCAGATTCTCAGAAATAGGCCGCCAAAAAATAGGATTTAGTCTATTCGTGGATATTTTGTGAGAAATTCGGGTTTGAAGATTGTGGCCACGTCAATCCAAGATTTATTCGGGGGAGACATTGCAGCATTTTTGGCTGAAGATATCGCTATTTTCAACAGCATTCAAAGACTTCTAGAACAACAGTTCAATCGCCTTTCGCCGCTAGAGCGAACCATCCTGTATTGGCTAGCGATTAATCGCGAGTGGACGAGTATCTCCGAGTTGACAGAAGATATTATTCCCGCGGTTTCTAAAGCCGATTTACTAGAAGCTCTAGAATCTTTAAGCTGGCGATCGCTGATCGAGAAGGCGACGCCTACACAGATTGAAAGGCCAGCAGGCAGTTACACTCAACAGCCAGTCGTGATGGAGTACGTGACCGATCGACTGGTAGAGCAAATCTATCAAGAATTATCAGCAGAGAGCAGGCGCCAATCCTCCCCCTCTCTCCCCCTCCCCCTCTCCCCCCCTCTCTCTCTCTTCCAGCGTCACGCCCTGATCAAAACCACAGTCAAAGATTATGTCAGGGAAAGTCAAATCAGGCTAATTCTGGCGCCCATTGCAGACCAGCTCCGCACAACTTATCAGACTTCAAAGGCCCTTGAAGAAAAGATCCAGGCAATTCTAGATCGGCTGCGAGACGACTCAACGCCAGTATCCGGGTATGGCGGCGGCAACCTGATCAACCTCTGCCGTCACCTCCAACTTGACTTAACGGGGTATGATTTTTCCCATCTCACGATTTGGCAAGCTGATCTACAGCAGGTGAATTTACATCGTGTTAATTTTACCTATGCGAATTTAGCCAAGTCCAGTTTTACCCAAATCTTCGGGGGTCTTCCTGCAGTTGCATTCAGTCCAGAGGGTGAACGATTGGCGGCAGGGGACACCAATGGCGAAATTCACCTGTGGCGAGTGGCGGATGGTCAGACGCTTTTGAGTTATCGTGGGCACGTCAACTGGATCTGGTCTGTAGTCTGGAGTCCGGATGGGCAAACCCTCGCCAGCAGCAGTACGGATCACACAGTAAAGCTCTGGAGCCCCAACAGTGGAGAATGCCTAAAAACGTTGTCAGGACACACCAATATGGTCTTTTCCGTAGCTTGGAGTCCGAATGGGCGAATCCTCGCCAGTGGCAGTGCAGATCACACAATAAAGCTCTGGGACCCGGGCAGCGGGGAATGTCTCAAAACTTTGCCCGGGCACACCAGCCAGATCTGGTCCGTGGCCTGGAGTCCGGATGGACAAACCCTCGCCAGTGGCAGTCATGACCAAACCGTAAGGCTCTGGAACCCGAGTACTGGGGAATGTCTCAAAACTTTGCCTGGGCACGCCAACCAGATCTGTTCCGTAGCTTGGAGTCCGGATGGGCAAACCCTCGCCAGTGGCAGTGATGACCAAACCGTAAGACTCTGGAACCCGAGCAGCGGGGAATGCCTCAAAACTTTACTAGGGAGCGCCAGCCAGATCTGGTCCGTGACCTGGAGTCCGGATGGACAAACCCTCGTCAGTGCTGGCGCCGACCACATGGTGAGGCTGTGGAGCCCCAGTAGTGGGCAATGTCTCAAAACCTTGCGAGGACACACTAACTGGATCTGGTCCGTGACCTGGAGCCCAAATGGGCAAACCCTCGCCAGTGGCAGTGCGGACCACATGGTGAAGCTTTGGAACTTGAGTAGTGGGGAATGTTTAAAAACTTTGCGAGGACATACCAACTGGATCTGGTCCATGGCCTGGAGCCCGGATGGACAAACCCTCGCCAGTGGCGGTGAGGACCAAACCGTGAGGCTGTGGAGCCCCAGCAGTGGGGAATGTTTAAAAACTTTGCGAGGACATACCAACTGGATCTGGTCCGTGGCTTGGAGCCCGGACGGGCAAACCCTCGCCAGCGGCAGTGCGGACAATACGGTGAAGCTGTGGAACTCTAGCAGTGGGCAATGTCTCAAAACTTTGCGAGGATACGCCAACTGGGTCTGTTCGGTAGCCTGGAGCCCGGACGGGCAAACCCTCGCCAGTGGCAGCGCAGATCATAAAGTGAGGCTGTGGAACCCCAGTAGTGGGCAATGTCTCAAAACTTTGCAAGGATACGCCAACTGGATCTGGTCCGTAGCCTGGAGCCCGGACGGGCAAACCCTAGCCAGTGGTAGTGAGGACCAAACCGTGAGGCTGTGGAGCCCCAGTAGCGGACA
>JAKSDM010000168.1 GCA_022360135.1 Pseudanabaenales cyanobacterium
ACCTTCATGTTCAACATGTGAGCCAGGGTAGTGATGGCTCGGACAATCTCCAAATCCTGATCAGCAGGGTTGATCTGGTTGACAAAACTATGATCTATCTTCAAGCTGTTAATCGGAAAACGATGCAGATAACTCAAAGAGGAATACCCTGTACCAAAGTCGTCAATGCTGAGTTGCACATTCCTGGCTCTCACCTGTGAAAATAGGTTTGTCGCCACTTCTGCATTCTCAATCAAGGTGCTTTCCGTTATTTCTAGTTCTAAGCAATGACTGGCAATACCTGTTTCAGTCAGAATTTGGTCAAGTCGTTCAATAAAATCTGCATCTCTCAACTGTTTGCCAGACAAATTCACATTCATCTTCAAAGGAGCCATGGTTGGAAATTTTGCTTGCCAAGTTTGCAATTGACAGCAAGCCTCTTTGATAACCCATCTTCCAATTGGAATGATCAACCCGGTGTCCTCAGCAATTGGGATGAATTCATCAGGCAAGATTAAACCCCGATCTGGATGTCGCCAACGTAGTAAGACCTCAAATCCATTCAGGCTGCCATCGCTTAAGCAGGCGATCGGTTGGTAATAAACCACTAATTCCTGTCGGTCGAGCGCTTGCCGCAGATCATTCTCTAACTGTAGGAGGCTAAGCGCTTGGGCGTACATGATTTGGTCAAAAATCGCATATCGCGACCTGCCTGCCTCCTTAGCCCGATACATGGCAATGTCGGCGTCACGCAGCAGGTCTGAACCTTGCTTATACTCTGCAGAACCCAATACAATGCCGATACTGGCAGTGGTGAAAATCGTTTGCCCCTGAAGGTTTATGGGCGACTGCATCGCTTTTTGGAGCCGTTCAGCCGTTCGGGTGGCGTCTGTAATATCGGTAATATCATCTAGCAGAATAGTAAATTCATCGCCGCCAATGCGAGCGACAGTATCACACTCACGCAAGCACTGCTCTAGTAGGCGAGCAATCTTGACTAACAATTGATCCCCGACCACATGTCCGAAGCTGTCATTGACTCGCTTGAACCGATCAAGGTCGATGAAAAGTATCGCTAACTTGTAACTATCGTGTCGTTTCGCCTGCTTCAGCGCACGTTCAACCCGCTCCATAAACAGGCTTCGGTTTGGCAGTCCCGTCAAGGCGTCGTGTAAGGCGTCATGATAGAGTTGTTCCTCGACTCGCTGGCGAACAGTGATTTCCCTTTCTAACTCTTGATTAGCTGCTTGTAGTTGAGCAGTACGATCAAGAACCCGTTGTTCGAGTTCTTCATTTAACTGTCGAATCTTTGCATTGGCCGATTGGAGGCGCAGTTGATTCTTGATTCGGACAAGCACTTCCTCAATCTGAAACGGTTTGGAGATATAGTCAACGCCTCCTACGTCAAAGGCTTTAACCTTGTCCAACGTCTCAGTCGATGCCGTGAGAAAAATTATCGGTATCTCACGAGTTAGCGGATCCGCCTTTAATTGTCGGCAAACCTCATATCCATCCATAACTGGCATCTTGATGTCAAGTAAAATCAGATCGGGCGGAATCGTTCGGGCTGAAGCTAGAGCCATCGCGCCATTAGTCACGCATCGGACTTCGTACCCCCACTCAGTCAATGCGGTCGATAACACCCGCAGATTATTGGGTTGATCATCAACGATTAAAATATCAGTCTCAGAAGTATTAATTGGATCCGTTTTATCACAAAGACTTGAGATCATAAGTCTTGGCAAAATGATGAGGCGCTTCAACCATCAACTTCTCTAGCCAGTTGAATTTGGCCAATGATGCAGCTTGTCAACACACAACATTTTGCCTGAGCTTACAGAATTTTCCATGGCCTTTGCGCCCGTATTTTTACAGAATATCTATTCAGTATTTCTACGGGATGGTCTGCGCTGAAGGAATTATTCTATTGGGGCGTCAACTTAAGGCGGAACGTTCTGGCTGGGCAAGAATTTATTAGTCATTAGTCATTAGTCATTGGTCATTAGTCATTAGTCATTGGTCATTAGTCAGATGACAAGTAACAAGTGACAAGTAACAAGTGACAAGTGACAAGTAGCAAGTGACAAGTAGCAAGTGACAAGTGACAAGTGATAAGTGACAAGTGAATTCTATCTCAGGGATAATTTCCCAGTTTAATTTAGCCCCTATCTATTGAGAAGGCGGCAACCTACCAGTCTGTTGCACTAAATTCTGGATTCGATCCCAGTGAAAGTTATTGACTAACTCTACCAAGGCCTCGGCCAGAGCGGTCTGCGTCTGAGGAATTTGCTCAATCAGCTGCAAAATTGGCTCAGCCTTGGCGACAACTGCAGCCTCATTAAAAGTCGCCAACCACTCAATCGGCATGCTAGCTAAGGACCCGATCACCGCTTCTGCTTGAAGTTCCTTTAGTGGCTGTGAAGGGATTGAGGCTTTGTTTTGATTAACATCGTTTTCATAGACATAACGCACCCCTAAGTATTGGATCAACTTTTCAAAGATGACTGCCGATTGAAAGGGCTTGTGGACAAAGTCGTTACAGCCTGATGATAGAACCTCTGCTTTCTCCTGTTCAAAGACACTGGCGGTTAGCGCAATAATCACGGTGGCTTGTCCTTTGAGCTGTGCTTTGATCTTTTGAGTCGCCTCATACCCATCCATCACTGGCATGCGCATATCCATCCAAATTAGATGGGGTTTCCAGCTTTCCCATAGCGCCACAGCCTCCTGTCCATTCTCAGCTTCCCGGACTTCAAAGCCCAGGGGTTCCAGAAGGGTGACCAACAGTTTGCGGTTCGACCAGCGATCGTCAACCACTAGGAGACGGTAGATGGGTTGGCCAGGCTCCAAAGCGACGATCCGTTGGGTTAATTGAGGAGACTGAATGTTATTTGAAGCGCTTAGGTGAATCGGGATCTCGAACTGAAATCGACTTCCGTGGCCCAAGCTGCTGCTTACCCTAATCTCTCCTTCCAGCAATCGCACCAACTGTTGGCTAATGGCTAACCCCAAGCCAGTGCCTTGGCCCATTTGCCGCCCAGTCTGAGTTTGCACAAAGGCTTCAAACAAGTTGTTAAGCTCTGTCGGCGCAATACCAGGGCCGGTGTCTTCTATTTCGAAATGCAGGGTAGGTGAGGTGCGGAGTGTGGGATGTGGAGTAAAGCTGACACGCAGCGTTACATTTCCTTCCAGGGTAAACTTAACCGCATTACTGAGGAGATTAATCAAGACCTGGCGCAATTTACTCTCGTCTGTTTGAACATATTGAGGAACATCAGTGGCGCGATCAAATATGAGCTGTAGACCCTTTGATTGGGCGCGCAGTTGGAACATTTCTTCCAGGATGTTGAGCAACCCATACAGGTCGAAGTGATTGAGAGTGACTTTGGTTCGACCCGCC
>JAKSDM010001539.1 GCA_022360135.1 Pseudanabaenales cyanobacterium
CCAACCAAACTCACAGTGATGATCTCGGATGAAACCCCAGTTCCTGAATTTCAGCAGAAATATGACCATGACCCACAAGTGAAACGCTGGCTAGATATGGCGATTCGGATTGAGGGCACAAACAAGAGTGTGGGCGTTCATGCCGCTGGGGTGGTGATTTCGGCCCAACCGTTGGATCAGATCGTGCCATTGCAGCTGAATAAAGATAATGATGGCGCCGTCACCCAATATTCGATGGAGGACATCGAGTCAATGGGCCTACTGAAAATGGACTTCCTGGGGCTGAAGAACCTGACGATGATCCAGAAAACCGTAGATTTGGTTGAGCAGAGTCACCATCAAACCATTGACTTGGATAGGCTACCCCACGATGATCCAAAGACCTACAAACTGCTGGCGAGAGGAGAACTCGGGGGGGTATTTCAGCTGGAATCATCAGGCATGCGCCAGATTGTCAGAGATCTGAAGCCGTCTGGTTTAGACGATATTTCCTCTGTTCTGGCCCTCTATCGACCGGGTCCGTTGGATGCCGGACTGATCCCCAAATTCATTAACCGAAAGCATGGGCGAGAAAAAATCGACTATGCCCATGGAATTCTAGAGCCGATTTTGCAAGAGACCTACGGCATTATGGTCTTTCAAGAGCAGATCATGAAAATCGCTCAAGATATGGCAGGCTACTCCCTCGGTGAAGCCGACTTATTGCGGCGAGCGATGGGAAAGAAAAAACAGTCTGAAATGGACAAACACCGAGGCAAGTTTATCGAAGGTTCACTCAAAAACGGCGTTCCCCAAAAGACAGTGGAAGAACTCTGGGATCAGATGGTGAACTTCGCGCAGTACTGTTTTAACAAAAGTCATTCGATGGCTTACGGCTATGTGACATTCCAAACCGCCTACTTAAAGGCCAACTACCCGGTTGAATACATGGCGGCGCTGCTGACTGCCAATAGCGGCGATCAAGATAAAGTGCAGATGCATATCGCCAATTGCCTCAGTATGGGTATTGAAGTTCTTCCTCCAGACATCAATCGGTCGGGAATTGACTTCACGCCCCTGCATAAGAGCATTCTGTTTGGGCTTTCCGCCGTGCGAAACGTTGGCCAGGGGGCGATTGAGTGTCTTCTAGAAGCGCGGGACAAAGAAGGGGCGTTTAAGAGTTTGGCGGATTTATGCGATCGTGTTGACAGCCGCGCTGTCAACCGCCGTGCTTTGGAAGCGCTAATCCAATCTGGCAGCTTTGACTATATTGATACGAATCGTCGTCAATTTATGCAAGATCTGGACTTAGTGTTGGACTGGGCCCAATCCCGCGCCAAGGATCGCTCTATCGGCCAGGGAAATCTGTTCGATATCATGGGCGTCGCTGATCTAGGCGGTGGTGACAGCGCAGGCAATAATGGCTATGAAACTGCGCCAAAAGCTTCGCCGGTTGATGACTTTGACCCTCAAGAACGGCTGCGTCTGGAAAAAGAATTGCTGGGTTTTTATATCTCCGACCACCCCCTCAAGTCGGTGCAGCGCTCCGCCAAAGTTCTGGCGCCGATTAATCTGAGTGAATTAAGCGAGCAGCCAGAGAAAGTCATCCTCAGCGCCATTGTCATGCTAGCGAGTGTCAAGCCAATTACTACTAAAAAAGGCGATCGCATGGCCATTGTCCAAATTGAGGACTTATCGGGTCAGGCTGAGGGCGTGGTTTTCCCCCGCTCTTTTGAGCGGATTGGGCAATACATTGAAGCGGACGCCCGTTTGATGATTTGGGGCAAGGCGGATCGTCGCGATGACCAGATCCAGTTCATCATTGAGGATGCTGAACCCGTCGAGGAGGTTCAAATGGTGATGGTGGAACTAGAGCCCAAAATTGCTGGAGAAATTACCTATCAGAATCAGCTGCGGGATGTGCTTAGGAAAAACCAGGG
>JAKSDM010001228.1 GCA_022360135.1 Pseudanabaenales cyanobacterium
TGCCTGAAGTGTTTTGTTTTGGGGCGGATTTCAAGGCGATCGAGCGCGGGCTGGCGGGCGGTGAGGCGAAGGGGCAAAATCCCGAGGCTCTGTACAATGTCTGGCTGGACTTGGCGACCGGGCCTTACGTCAGTGTTGCTCATGTCCGGGGCAAAGCCAACGCGGGCGGCATTGGATTCATCGCGGCCTGCGACATTGTCCTGGCGGATGAAACCGCCGTGTTTAGCTTGTCCGAAATGCTGTTCGGACTCATGCCCGCCTGCGTGTTGCCGTTTCTGAACCGTCGTATTGGTTTTCAGAAGGCTCATTACATGACGCTGATGACCCAGCCCATCTCCGTGCAGAAAGCTGAGGCGTGGGGTTTGGTGGACGCCCATGAAGCCAACAGCGGAAACCTGCTCCGCAAGCATCTGCTTCGCCTGAGACGGCTTTCCAAGAAGGGCGTCACGCGTTACAAAGGCTATATGGGAGATCTCGACGGATCTCTCACTCGTGCGAAACCGCAAGCTTTGGCGGCCAATTTAGAAGTGTTCACCGATCTGGACAATCTTGGCAGGATTGCCCGCTACGTTAAGACAGGGGCGTTTCCATGGGAGGAGTGACTGCGGCGCCGGAATCGGTTGTAGATGTCCAGGAAGTGGAGCCCCACATTGTCCAGGTGACCATGTGCGACCGGGTGCACAAGAATACCTTTACCCACCAGATGAGCCGGGAACTAATTCTCGCCTTTCAGAGCATCGCGGCGAACGACACGCTCAAGGTCGTCATCCTTACTGGATTCGATAGCTATTTCGCCACTGGCGGTACGCAAGCTGATTTACTGGCCCTTCAGGAAGGGAAAGGTAGATTCTCGGACAACAATATTTATGGCCTCGCCCTCGAGTGTAGGATTCCGGTGATTTCGGCTATGCAGGGGCATGGCATTGGCGGCGGATTTGTGATGGGCGTGTCTGCCGACTTTGTGATCTTGAGCTGGGAGAGTATCTACACGACCAATTTCATGAAATATGGATTCACGCCGGGAATGGGGGCCACAA
>JAKSDM010000122.1 GCA_022360135.1 Pseudanabaenales cyanobacterium
AGCTAGAACGCTGCTTTAGGCAGAAACAGTTTACAACGGTAGAATAGATGGCTGAACCAACCGTTGCAAAACATCACCTTAAAATTAGTTCACTAGGTCATAGGCCCAATGCGTATTTCCCTAAATTGGCTCCAGGAACTTGTAGATATCAACCTAACTCCCGAAGCCTTAGCAGATGCTCTGACAATGGCGGGATTTGAGGTCGAAGAGATTGAGGATCGTCGCATTTGGGCTGAGGGTGTTGTGATTGGCAAGGTCATCCAGCGTGAACCCCATCCCAATGCCAATAAACTCAGTGTCTGTCAAGTGGATATTGGCGCTGACGCCCCTTCTAGCATTGTCTGCGGGGCCGCTAATGTAAGGGCGGGCATTTATGTCCCTGTGGCCACAATAGATACCTATTTGCCGATTATTGATTTAAAGATCAAGCCTCGTAAACTGCGAGGCGTAGCCTCAGAAGGGATGATCTGTTCTCTGGCGGAACTGGGGTTAGCAAAAGAATCGGCAGGGATTCATAGCTTCCAGGCGGACAATCTAACAGTTGGCGCCGACGCCCGTCCCCTTTTGGGTTTGGATGATGTCATACTGGATTTGACTTCGACCGCTAACCGAGCTGACGCCCTGAGCATGGTCGGGGTTGCTAGGGAGGTCGCCGCGATTACAGGGGCCCCTCTGAAACTGCCTCAAGCCGTTAATCCTTCATTCTCATCCCAGGCCGATTTGACCATTCAACTAACCGATCCCAAAGCCTGCCCAATTTACATGGGTACGGTGTTAGAGCAAATCCAGATCGGTCCTTCACCCGCATGGTTGCAGCAACGATTGCAGGCTGCGGGTAATCGACCGATTAATAATGTGGTGGATATTACCAACTATGTTTTATTGGAGTGGGGGCAGCCACTCCACGCCTTTGATCGAGATCGTCTTCAAGCAGTGGCCAATGATCCGGCGTTGACTGTGGGCGTCCGGTTCGCCCGACCGAATGAATCGCTCAAAACTTTGGACGGTCAGCTGCGATCGCTCCAACCTCAGACCTTGCTGATCACAGCTAATGATCAGCCAGTGGCTTTGGGCGGCGTGATGGGGGGTGAGGAAACCGAAGTGGATCAGAGCACCCAAAACATCATGTTGGAGGCTGCCTATTTTGATTCAGCCGTTATCCGTCGCTCCGCCCGCAGCCAAGGGTTACGCACCGAAGCCTCAGCTCGCTATGAACGGGGAGTCAACCCGGCCGAACTGGAGATTGCCTGTTACCGCGCCATCCAGTTAATGCAGGAATTCGCCGAAGCGGTTGTGGTCACTAAAGAGGTGGGTCGCACTCCCCTCGGTCAGATTTCCCCCACTCGCACCATTGAATTAAGGCTAGATCGGCTTAATCAGGTGTTGGGGCCAGTTGCTCAGACTAGTGGCGCTCAGGAGAACGGCCTACAGCCTGAGACGGTTCGTCAGATTTTGACTAAATTGGGCTGTAAGGCGACGCCGACTGATCAGGAGCGAGTTTGGCGAGTTGAGGCGCCTCCCTACCGCTACCGTGACTTAGAACGAGAAATTGATCTGATTGAAGAAATTGCTCGACTTTACGGTTACGACAATTTCTGCGACACATTACCCGGCAAGGCGGAAGTCGGCTATCTCTCCCCAGAGACTCGATTGGCCCGACAGTTGCGGGAAGCTTTCAGAGCAGCGGGGCTGACCGAATTGATCCACTATTCCTTGACTAAACCTTCAACTGAGCAGCAGGTGGTTTTAGCCAATCCGCTTTTCACAGAGTACTCTGCTCTCCGAACTGATCTGATCTCAGGTCTGATTGACGCCTTCGTTTTCAACTTGGAGCAGGGCAATGACCCGCTCAATGGGTTCGAAATGGGTCATATTTTCTGGCGTGAAGACTCTGGCCCTAAGGAAGCTGAATCAGTTGCTGGGATTATCGGCGGCGATCGTCGTCAAGAACGCTGGGTCAATTCGGGTCGAGAGCAACCGCTCACTTGGTATGAAGCCAAAGGAATTTTAGAAACCGTTTTCCAACGGTTGGGGCTGAAGGTTGACTACCGGCCTGAACGCCAAAAGCCCCGACTTCATCCGGGTAGAACGGCTGCTCTCTGGGTGCGCGGCAAGCTGCCCTTAGGAACCTTTGGTCAACTGCATCCTCACCTTTGTCAGCAGCGGGGGCTGCCGGAGGCCGTATATGTTTTCGAATTAGATTGGCAGGTTATCCTTACCTGTCTGGGCTCAAGCCAAGAAACCGCCGTCAGATTTCAGGCCTACTCGTCCTATCCGGCGTCTGACCGAGACATTGCCTTCTTTGCCCCGATGCAGATTTCTGTGGCGGATATCGAACGACTGATTAATAAAACGGGCGGTAAATTGCTAGAGTCTGTCTCCCTGTTCGATCAATATCGGGGTGAGAATGTCCCAGACGGTCAACGGAGTTTGGCGTTTCGGCTAGTGTACCGGGCCAGCGATCGCACCCTGACTGATGAGGATATCGAACCCGTTCATCAGAAGGTGCGGAAAGCCTTGGAAAAACAGTTTCAGGTGAGCTTGCGCAGCTAGCTCTAATTGTCTCCCAGCCCCGCGAGTTGGTCCCGACAGGCCAGGTACTGCTCTTTCCAGTACTGGATTGTCGCTTCATACTCACTCGCTTGGCTGGCCTGTTTGAGAATTTGCTCCTGTAATTCCGTATTATGGCGCTCCAGATCGTCTGTTTGGCGCTTATAGTGATCGCGCTGGGCCGCCAACTCTTGACAGTGATGTCTCAGCTGAGTTTGTTGTTTAAATTGTTGGTCCAATTCAGTTTCTAATTCCTCTACGATCAGTTGCTTTGCTTTCAGTTCATGCCGTAGCTCAAAGGGGATAGAATTTTGGTCGGTGTCTATTGCCGGGATCAAATTCGGCTGGCTGATGATTTGAAATTCATCTGAAAGCGGCTCCAACTGCTCTACTGAAGCTTCTAGCTTGGCCAAACTGATTTGATGTTGATTTAAGACAATGTCCAATGCTTGGATATGCTGCTGAGCAGTCTTGAGTTGGGCGCCTAAGCTAACGGTTAATGCCCTCGCAACCATGACCTCGGATTCCAACTCCATTCTCTCTTGCTGCGGAGAATAGGGGGTTGTTTGGGATCCTTGGCAATGATTTTTAAGCCGAACAAGATAGTTCTGTATTTCTGTCTGACCTTGCTGAATCCGCACATGGAGACGTTCTAACTCTATTTGTTGACGCTCAATCAGGTCGGTTAGATGAGCCATCAACTCCTGAAGCACCTGATGCTGCCAATGGTTTTTCTGAGCCAGTTGTTGTTTGAAGTGATTAATCAGTTGCTGCTGAACGTTAGAGAATTTTTCGGTTTTGGCTAGTTGTGATTCCAGAAGGTGCTGATCTTGAACCCGCAGCTTAAGTTCATCCAGCGAATCTAGCGCTTGATCTAAAGCCTCTTGCAATTGGCAAATTCGCTTGACTAGTCTAAAATCGAGCGAGCCTTCCTGGGACATGAGATCAAAGAAGAATGACTAGGGTCACGTTGCCCAATATCCGATCAATCTAGCAAAGTAGCCTGCTTAAATGTAGGAGAGGCTCAGAAGCAAGATGGAGGGATAAAGGGGGGGCAGACAATACCCTAACCTTTCAAGCTTCTCTGTTGGTAGGTTGAATTGGATGCTTAGGCTCCTTGGCTAAAGTAGATGCGCGATTGCTGGAGTGCTTGGGCGTACAAATTCTCCAGTTGGCTAATGTTGGTGCTGAGGGTATAGCGGTCAAGCACTCGCTGACGGGCCTTTTTCCCTAGCAGCGCCGTCATATCTGGGTGATCTCGAAAGACCGGAAGCAAGGTTTGCAGTTGGCTTGCGACTCGCTGGGTGTCTAGAATTACGCCAGCTCCGTCCCCCAAAACCTCTCCGTCCGCCCCGGCGTCTGTGGCGACGCAGGCAGCGCCACAAGCCATGCCCTCAAGCAGCGATAAGGAAAGCCCTTCTACTAAAGAGGGTAGGATAAAAACATCCGCCCCCCTCAAGATTTCAATCCGACGCTGCTCGTCCGATACAAACCCCAGCCAAACAATATTGTCTTCCGCATAAAAAGCCCTCAAAGAAGCCTCCAGAGGTCCACTGCCAACAATCACAAGCTTGCTGCCGAATCTCATCTTGGCGTGTCTCCAACCCTTTAGCAGCGATTCCACATTCTTCTCTGGAGAAATCCGCCCTTGATAAACGAATAACCGTTGAGCTTTAAATTCGGTCTTAATGTTGGTGGGGCCAGGTCTGTACTTATTAATGTCTACTCCATTGGGAATGACAGCGACGATGGCGGCGGGAACCCCTAAGCGGATCAGCAAGTCTCGCTGGAGTTGAGAGAAAACGATAACCCGATCATAACTTGCCAAACAGGGTGCATAGATCTGATAGGTGAGATGTTGGGTGCCTGAACTGAAGTTGCGTCGCTTCCGGTCAAAAGCAGGATGAAATGTCGCAACGAGTGGAATGTTAAGTTCTTCACAGATTTCAGGTAACCGGAAATCCAAGGGAGAAAGGGTTAGAGAGGCATGGACAATGTCAGGTTTGAGTCGTTTCAAGGCTTCAACTAGAAGCTTGCCTGACTTGAACGAGGGAATGGTGAGAATCTGAGACTTAAAGAAAAAGGGAAGAGAGACCTCCTGGCATTGGGGGCGATCGCTCACCCTATCCTCTGCCTGAGCAAAGTGGAGAAAGGTGACTCGATACCCTCGGTCTAGTAAGGCGTTCGTAATCTCTCGACCATAGGTGACATTGCCGCAAAATGGAGATTTCTTACCCAGCCACGCGATGTGCATTCAAATAAACAACGATAAATAACGGTTGATACAAAAGTTAGAATTTATTAAAGTGTTAGTTTTAGTCTGTTGAGAACTTAAAAGCTACTTTAAGATAGAAACGATCAATCTGATCCCGTATCGGCAATATACCAGGTCGCCAGACCGCCTGTAGCCACCAGGCAGGATAAACTCAGGAAGACCACTGGCAAGCCAAAAACTGCTTCTGCCAGACCCGCTAAAGCCAGGGGCAGACTCAGAGCAATATTGATCATGTTATTTTGTAGGCCAAACACCTTGCCTCGCATATCTTCAGGCGTTTTTTCCTGAATGGTGGTTTGCATTGGAATGCCGACGATGGCGGCGCAAAACCCGAGCAGCGCAATTAGGCAAAGGCTA
>JAKSDM010000104.1 GCA_022360135.1 Pseudanabaenales cyanobacterium
CGTCAAGTCAAGTCGATAGCCTGATTGGTTAAAGGCCAGCCCAGAGAAGTCGAAGGTATCTTTGCCGCCACTGTCCCAAATAGTCTGTTTAATTTCCCGGTTCTTACTGCCAAAGAAGTTATTACCGACGGTATAGCCATAAACGCTATTAAACTTGTAGGTGGTGTCGCCCGCCTCATGCGCCTTGGCTCCATAAAGATATTGCAGAGCCAGGATGTCATAGGACATTGGCGTAATGGCGCCCTTGTCAGGATTGAGCTCCTTGAGACGGTTATAAGACAGTACTGAGTTACCGCTGTTATCGTCTTTACTGGGTAAAAAGGGAGGATCTTGCTTGCCGCCGCCTTTGTTGTAATTGCCAGGGTGCTTCATCCCTAGGGCATGCAGGGTTTCATGAATTAGGGTTTCGTAGCGGTAAGCCCCCGGTCCTTCCTCAAAGTTTTTCGTCAGGCCAGGACTAAATCGAATATCGCCAGCGGTATCACTGCTGCTCGACAGTCTGGTTGTGGAGGCAGTGCTCGTGCTAGTCGAGAACATGTAGCGGATCTGACCATAGTTGTTTTTCGTATCCTTGACTTCAACGAAATCAACATTGACCAGGGGTTCGATGACTTCCTCCAGAATGTGCCGGAGGTAGCTTTTCATCTTGTCGGTAATTTCTCGGATACCTTTGTATTTGCTGCTGTAATAAGGTCCACCGTTGGCGTTACTAAAGAAACTATAGGTGATGGTGGGGGTAGTCCACTTGTGACCATGTAATAGGGATTGAATCCGAAGATCATTCGTTTTAGGGACGTTCAGGTTTTTATCTGATGCGGCGGCATCAGATAAAACGAGATGCTCAGGGGCGCCGCTAGAGACATTTGAGGCGCGATCGCCAAACCCACCAGAACTGGCGTCTAAATCGACGCCAGGAGCATCGGCTTGGATCACTCGTGAATTGCCGCTTAGTTCTCTTCCTGTTTCCAGCCCTCCTAAAGCGGGTTGGGTTAGGCTCAAATCGACTGAGCTTTGGGCCCGATTCGACTCCTTGCCAGGCTGAGATTGCATATAGTTGTCGAACTTGCGTTTCGAGAGGTCTAACCTGATTTGACTCTCTTGACTCTCTTGAGCGATTAGAGAGAATTTGTCTTCAGTTAGCTTGAGTTCGGAATCGAATTCTTCAACCAGACCCAAATTAGACGCCATTCTTTTCTCCTTAATCCGAATGAATGGTTGACAATAGATACTCAAGAAGACATTGCAATTCCCTAGGGTATGCAGATGAATTGCCACCTGAGTATGATGAGAATTGAAATAATTTACCGCTTTATCACTAGCGGATTTCAAATTAAATTTGCACCCATTAGAAAAATTTAATCGGGCGATATCATGTCTTAACTAATTTCTCTAAATCGCCGATCGTTACATCAATATGCAAAAATAAACCTAATCAGCTCCAATTCATAATTGAGCTGAATTCAGCGCATACCCTAAGTTTAATCTTGATCGATTGAAGTAATTATTAGATTGTCTAAACCGATTATAAAATTTCAGCAAATAAAGTTTTTGGGTCTGTAATTTAAGCCGAAAAAGTTAGGTAAGAATGGCAATACGAGAGTCAGAATCCAGTTTCTTCATGACTTCTAGATTCTGACTCGAAGATAATATCCTACTTTAAGTTGACCTATTTTTTTAGGTAAATAATTTGTGACAGACTTCACAAAAATTGATGATCCAGACAGCTCTAATCTAAAGATTAAGATCCACCATACGCTAAAATCCTAATATAAACTCATTGATAAGTAATATTAATTTAAGCCGCAAAAATAAGTGAAAAAAACTAAAAACTTGTGGCTTTAAAAGAATATTTTGCTTTCAGTTTAGTAGTAAAAATTGATAAATTTCAAGCCCACTCGTACAAAAATTAGATCGCACAGATACTAATCATCTATTATCAAATCAGGTTTTTTCTTCGAGTTGCGTTAGGGTCGAGGATTTAATAGCCCACACAACTGAGGGAGCACTTGTAGGAGCAAAGCATTTCGTCGAAAGTGATTGATAAAAGCTGAAATAGTTTACTGTGACATTTCAGCACTGTTGTTACTGCCAAGGGCGTGGACGACAATTGACCAACGGAGATAAACCGTCACGATCACTAGGGAATGACTACAGAACCATCGTAGATGCTTGGGCTGAGGGTAACAAATTTCGGATACGCGCCAACAATTCTTTTAACTTATATGGTTTAACTAAATAATCATTGGCGCCGGCCTCGATTCCAGCCAACCGATCGCGG
The DNA here is from genome assembly GCA_022360135.1 of Pseudanabaenales cyanobacterium. GTDB lineage: Bacteria > Cyanobacteriota > Cyanobacteriia > Phormidesmidales > Phormidesmidaceae > JAKSDM01. The sequence continues at coordinate 2,279 of JAKSDM010000104.1, forward strand.
CGGGTGTCTCGGGCCGTTAACATCAGAATCGGCATGCCATAGCCGTGCGATCGTAATCGGCGACAGAGGCTAATCCCATCCACTTTTGGTAGAAGAACATCCAACAGCAGCAAGTCATAGTCAGAAGATTCTACAAAATCCCAGCCAGCTTGGCCATCGGTGGCGACGTCAACCCTATAATTGTGGTCAGAGAGCGCTTCTGCTAACAATTCGATAATAGAATGATCATCTTCGATTAAGAGAATTTGTTTCATCATAGGTGATTGAGCCGGACGCAGTTTCAGGCAAAATATCTTTCACTGCCCTATGGATATAACTTTCAGCTTGGCGACAGCTTGGCGATCCAGGCCGCAATTATGGGCCAAGCTGACAATCAGTTTCCCCCAATACTCAGTTTGACGCTACTGGCTATTGGCTATTTCGTCCTAGTCGCCGGATAGTATCCCACAGACAGCAAGAACTACCCACCTGACTAGCCACTTGCAGGTAGCGAGGGGCGGCCAGAATCACCACAATAGGTTAAGCGGCTCCCCAACTCATATTCCTGAGTCTAGGAGCAATTGTTAGCCGATATCGCAATGCCGCGCGAAAGCTGTTTGCTCTCATTCCCTACATACTTTCCTATGGCGAGACAACGAGTAATGATCATTGGCAACAACGTGAATGCCGTACAGCGCGTTAGCCACTATTGCCTCAGACACGGTACAGAAGTGTTTCCGTACTACGAGATTCCAAAGGTGGAGGACGTGACGCTGTTCGCTCCTGAAGTCTTGATTCTTTGTTATCCGGTAACGGAAATCGCCTTGCCTCAGCTAGGGCGGCCCTGTATTCTGTGGTCAGAACACCCTATATCAACTCATCTGCCTTTGGCTTCTACCGCAACCCAACTAGAGGCGCAATTGCAGGCAGTTCGCTAGCTCCAGGCAGTCTGCTAGATCATGTCCACAGCATCTTACAGCCAATTCCCCAGTAAAACAAAAGCAGCCCAGAAACGGGGATGATTATATCTCCCGTGCAAGAGCGTGGTTTGAGCTTGACGAAGCGCTTCGGCTTTGGTCAAACCACGATTTAGACCCTGGTAAAATTCCCGCATCAACAAAGCCGTTGATTCGTCATCCACTAACCACAACGAAGCTAGGGTGCTGCGGGCTCCAGCTTGTACAGCAACGCCAGCCAATCCTAGAGCGGCGCGTTTGTCTCCATCGGCTGTCTCACAAGCACTCAAAACCAACAATTCAAGCGCATTAGCCTGACTTTGCTCTCTTGCTTGCAGAAATGTATCTAATTGGTTAACGGTAATGGGTTGGTCCCAAGCCAGAATAAACGTCTTGTCAGATTGGGAGCTGAACTGACCGTGAGTGGCAATGTGAACCATGGGAAAGGATGAGGTTGCGATTCTACTGGCCAGCTTGGCGCTAGTAAACTCTTGATTGAGCAGGACGTCGCCAGGAATTTCAGCCTCAATTTGCGTCAGTTCAAATTCAACGAATTCTAAAGGCGGAAAATCATGGCGCGATTCACTCAACCCAGCGGTTAAGGCCCGCAATTTGATTTGGGCCAAGGGTCTGGGTTCAAATAGCTGTAGACTCAGGGTCAAAGCAACGTTATATTTTTCCACCAAATACTGCTGGCCATCATAAAGCGCAGTCATGGGAATATTGCGTAAGGCGTCATCCAAGACAAACACTACCGTTTCAATGCCAGTTTCAGCCAGAGCCGCCTCAGCTGGTTTAATTAACCAATTGTAGACCTGTTCCGACAGGGGATTAATATCATTGTCTGATGTGTAGGGAAGAACTAAGTTTCGACGCAGATCCTCCACCAGGGTTTCAACTTGTTGCGGTTCCACCTGGGTGGCATAGTGACGCAGAGCCTGTCCTGGCAGCGAGATAATTACCTCTAATCGATTTTCCAGGAGAATCGGGTAAATAACAGCAGCCTTCTGATCGATCTGGTCAATCTGTCGAAGTGGCTCTAAACAAGCTGAGCGAAAGAAATTCTCTAACTTGGCCAACTGCAGATCTTCAATTACTTCCCGAGCTTTCTGAAGATTAGCAGGTCGGGTATCGGTTCGAAGGAGTAATTCCACCAGTTCTCGATAGATCGGCTCAACCCCTTCCCGGAAGGAA
>JAKSDM010001019.1 GCA_022360135.1 Pseudanabaenales cyanobacterium
CAGGGACAATTTGGCTTCAGTGTGCAGAAGAAAATCTATGTGGAGTGTGGCGCAAAGCTGGACGGCAAGTATCCAGGTGATAAGATTTGGAGCGTGTTTTGCGATCGCATCGGCTGGAGAGTCAATGAAAACTATATCTCCTATAAGGAAGGGATTTTTAATACCAATGCACCTCAGGGCCATCTCCCTGCCATCTCCCTGCATCCCTTAGTTTATCTCTTTTCTCGCATCGCGCATTGTAAACTGTAGTGCGATTCGTTCAGTCGAAATGAGTAAAAATACTCAAGGATGACTGGCGTAAGGTCAAGATATCAACATGATTTTGATCTTATGACAACTTAGCCATCATGAGGGTGTAAGTCCCTCCCCACAGGTGCAGTGGTGACAGCATCACCCCTACGGTAGCGACTAGTCCTCAATCCGTAAAGCGGGGTGAAACGGTGGTAACTGGTGGCCTAAAACCGGAATCCCATCTAGCACGAACCTATGAGTAACCCTAGTGTGAAGATGTGCGTGAACCATCGTTAACAAGAACCAGCCAAATCAGGCTGATAGGCTGGAGCCAAAAGGCAAAGGATAAGGGTCTGGCAATTTACAGTTTGACCAGAAAGCACTCCCGATAAACCCGGTGGACAGCATCACTCTAACGGTTCTAACCAATGACGGCTAGGAACGAAGTAACCCGCTCCCATAACCCTCACATCGGGTCGAGATGTTGAGTAGGCGCTAGCCGTAAGTTCGGAGCCGAAGGGATTGCCTAAGAAGCCAATGCCCTGAGTAATGTTGGGGATATGCAGACGTAGGCACGGAGAGTTGGATTGAAAAGGCTCCAGTAGCAATTAAAATGTCTAAAGCACGAGGTAACTCGATGAGGGAATGGAGCACCGTCAACTGGCGAAAGCTAGAACGGCGAGTGTTCAAGTTGCAAAAGCGCATTTTCAAAGCCTCCCAATGGAGGTCCGCATGACAAGCGCCAGCTTTCTGAGGAGCCGTGTGAAGGGAAACTTTCAAGCACGGTTTTGAAGACGAGCCGCTTCAGCGATGGAGCGGTTTAGTTTTACGCAAATAAGCGCTTCAGTTTGATCCAAAAGTTTTATTTCAAACTCCCTCCACACGGAAAAACAAAACGATTTTGGATTTTGGATTTTGGATTTTGGATTTTGGATTTTGGATTTTGGATTTTGGATTTTGGATTTTGGATTAGCTTTTTTGTGGCAAAGTGTTTTGATTGATGCAACTGTCATTGCAAGAATTTATTTGGTTTCGGGCTTCAGGCTTTTGGTTTTGGCTTCAGGAATTTCATCTGCTTCCGCTATCAATTCCTGGCAATAGAGGATTTGGCAATAGAGGATTCATCTGCTTCTTCAACAATGCTGAATGCAAATGAGCCGTTCACATTAGCCGTTCACATTAAGTGTGTTTCTCTGGAACAAATGTTCCACTTGATTAATTGCGCAACCAATTTGGGCAGCAAATTCTCTATCAATTTCCTCCCACAGAAACAGGCTTAAATTCAATTGTTAGACCTACAGCATTGAGTGCTGAGGCAAGCGTCTCAAGCGTCGGGTTTTCATTTCCACTTAATATTCGTTGAAGATGCTGCCTAGAAATATCGCTATTATTTGAAATATCTTGCACTGCTCCAGTTGCTTCAACAATATTCTTGAACGCCAGTAAAAAGGGCCTCCCTGTCGCCATCTTTTAGAGTTTCATCCAGAGCGGCTTTTATACCAAAACGATATAAAGGTGAGCAGAATAGATCCGCTGAAAACCTTGCCGGGCAAAGATTTATTATGCTCAGCTTCAAATCAAATTGGTATTAGATATTGGGCTGAATATGCTGGATCCGAAATTGCTGAAACTTTTTGAATCTATTCCTCAAGATAGCCTGCTAAAAATGCTTTAGGAAGTATTCTAGGTCGTCCGAAACGTAACCAGCCCTCAGAAAA